>CAMLKN010000005.1 GCA_946480655.1 uncultured Devosia sp.
CCAGGCCATGGAGCGCATCACCCAGTCGTCGGCCAAGATTTCCAACATTATCGGGTTGATCGACGACATTGCCTTCCAGACCAACCTGTTGGCCCTTAATGCTTCAGTCGAGGCGGCGCGGGCCGGCGAGGCAGGCAAGGGTTTTGCCGTCGTAGCCGTCGAGGTCCGGCGTCTTGCCCAGAGCGCAGCGCAGGCTTCGAGCGACGTCAAGGCGCTGATCGAGCAGAGCGCCAACGAGGTCAAGGGCGGATCGAGGCTCGTGGCCGATGCGGCCGCCCGGCTCGAGGAGATCCTCACCTCTGCACGCGCGTCGAGCGAGTTGATGAACAATATCGCCCGCGAAAGCCGCGAACAGGCCTCGTCCATCGAGGAGGTCAATACGGCCGTCCGCACCATGGACGAGATGACCCAGCACAATGCGGCTCTGGTCGAAGAGATGAATGCCTCTATCGAACAGACCGAGGCGCAGGCCACCCAACTCGACCGGATCGTCGATATCTTCGCGCTCGAGCAGCGTGCTGCGGCTCCGACGCGCAAGCCGGCTGTCGCACCGGGGCCGGTCCAGGCCATCGCCCAGGGGGCGCGCGGTCTCCAGGCTAAGCTCGGCGCAGCGGCCAAGTCCTATCTCAGCAAGGGCAATGCCGCGGTCGATACCGACTGGAGCGAGTTCTAATCCAGGAAAGGGCGTCTTCGGACGCCCTTTTTCAGGTCCCAACAACTACCATACAAGATTAGGTTGGCGTTAAGCGGTTGGCGCTAGGGTGACCCCGTCTGGACAGAGGGGGCCGGTGCCTTGCCGGAGGGGACCATGAGGTTTTTTGCACGATTGCGCCATGTGCGGCTGACGACGGCCATCGCCGCGCTGATGCTCGTGAGCATTGCCGTTACCATCGCCGCCTATAGCGTCAGTACTTACCTCAGCTTGCGCGGACAGGCGCTCGACCAGGCCGTGGCGCAGCAGAGTGCCGATCTCAAGACGGCGGCCACCATCTACGAGCGGCGCCTCAATGGGTCGGTGCTGACCTGGTCGGAAGAGGATGGCAGCATTGTCAGCTTCACCACCTATTCCATCCCGTTCTTCTACGACACCGCCGCGGTCGATTCGGTCACGCGGGTGACCGGCGGAGAAACCGTGATCTTCGGGCTCGACGAGGCCGGGCAATTCATCGCCAAGTCCACCAGCTTCGAAACTGCCGAGGGCGAGCGCGTCGTCGATTTCGTGCTCGACCCAGCCAGCCCGGTTGCTATTGCCTTGCTTGCGGGCCAGCCGTTCCACGGCGAGATGATGCTGGAAGGCACGACCTTCAATTCAGCGGCCTATCCGGTCTTCAAGCTGGACGGCACTTTGCTTGGCGG
Source organism: uncultured Devosia sp. (assembly GCA_946480655.1). The sequence goes on from CAMLKN010000005.1 coordinate 1,357, forward strand.
CTTCTGGGTCGGCAAGGACGTCGCATTGGCCGACGCGGCGGCCGCATCGGGGCTGCCCGGTCTTGCCGCCATGGGCGTCACACTATTGCTGGTCATGGGGGCCCTTGGCCTCCTCATGTCGCGCATCCTGACGCGGCCCATCCCCAGGTTGGCCGGCTTCATGGATGCCATTGCCAGCGGGGACTATACGGTGAGCGTACCCTTCGTGGATCGCGGCAACGAGATCGGGGCTATGGCGCGGGCAGTGGAAGTGTTCCGCGAGAACGGCCTGCGCGTAAGTGAAATGACCGAGGCGGAAGCGGCGCGCATTATTGCGGATGAGGAGAACCGCCGGCAGATGATGCGCGACCTGCAAGGCGCCTTCGGCGAAGTGGTCGATGCCGCCGTGGCCGGTGACTTCAGCCAGCGCGTTGCGACGCAATTCCCCGATGCGGAACTCAATGTCCTGGCCTCGAGCGTCAACAACCTGGTTTCGACCGTGGATCGCGGCATTGCCGAGGTGGGTTCGGTGCTGGGCGCCCTGGCCAATACGGACCTCACCCGCCGCATGGAGGGTGAGTATGAAGGTGCCTTGGCCCAGCTCAAGGCCGATACCAATGCCGTCGCCGAAAAGCTGAGCGACGTGGTGGGCCATTTGCGTGCCACGTCGGGCACCATCAAGACTGCCACGAGCGAGATCCTCTCAGGCGCCAACGATCTCTCTGAACGGACGACCCGGCAGGCCGCGACCATCGAGCAAACCTCGGCGACCATGGAGCAACTGGCAGCGACCGTTTCGACCAATGCTGCGCGCGCACAGGAGGCCAGCGCCAGCGCCGGCCTCGTCACCCGCACGGCCGAAGAGGGCGGGCAGGTGATGACGGCGGCGACCGGCGCCATGGAGAAGATCACCACCTCCTCGGGCAAGATTTCCAACATTATCGGCCTGATCGACGATATTGCCTTCCAGACGAACCTCCTGGCGCTCAATGCCTCGGTGGAGGCGGCGCGGGCGGGCGAGGCGGGCAAGGGCTTTGCGGTGGTCGCCGTGGAAGTGCGGCGGCTGGCGCAGTCGGCAGCGCAGGCCTCGGCAGATGTCAAAGTGCTGATCGAGCAGAGCGCGGCCGAGGTCAAGGGAGGCTCCCGCCTGGTGGCCGATGCCGCCGCCAAGCTGACGGCCATCCTCGATGCGGCGCGCGCTTCCAACGACCTGATGCACTCCATCGCCCAGGAAAGCCGCGAACAGGCCTCGTCCATCGAAGAGGTCAATACGGCCGTGCGCACCATGGACGAGATGACCCAGCACAATGCGGCCCTGGTCGAACAGATGAATGCCGCCATCGAACAGACCGAAGCCCAGGCCAGCCAGCTCGACCGGATCGTCGATGTCTTTACGGTTGATGCAACGCAGGCCGATGCCGCCAAACGCGAATTGGCTCCATCAAGGCCGGTGGCGCGTTCGGCATCGGCCGGTCGGGCCGGCGGACGCGCCTATCGCAGCCAGGGCAATGCTGCAATCGAGGCTGACTGGAACGAGTTCTAGGTCAATCTCAGGGGTGTGGGCGCCTGGCGCCGGAGGCCGGGCCTCTGGGCCTCGTGCCTTGCCACACGGGCCAAATTCGACAGCTCTTCCGGACAAATTGCGATATTTCTCGCTGCCGGACCTAATGAAATCGATTCCGGAAAAATCCGTACAGTTTTCAGTAAAGACTTTCCCATACGGTTCCTATGATTCAGTTGGTTTGGCCTGCCTCAAGACAGGTCAGTCCCGCATGGGGGAGAGACTCTATGAAAATGATTGCGCGCCTCTTGGGGAACGTGCGCATGACCACCACAATCCTGGTGCTGGTCATGCTGTCGATCATCGGATCGATCGCCGCCGTATCCGGGGTCATCTATATGAACCTCTATTCCCAGGCCATGGCCGACGGGGAGGAGCAGCAGCAGACCAACCTCGGTGTTGCCGCAACCATCCTGGAACGCCGCATTTCCGGTTCGGTGCTGACCTGGACGGAGGAGGGCGAGATCGCCACCTTCCAGAGTTGGGCCATTCCGCCCTTCTACGACACGGAAGTCATCGATTCGGTGACGCGCGTGACCCGGCAGGACGCAGCCATTTATGTGATCGACACCGCCACGGGCGACATGGTGGCCAAGACGACCAGTATCGCGCTGGCCGACGGCACCCGTGCGACAGGGGGCATCCTGCCTGCTGGTAGCGATGCGGTGACCCGGCTCATGGCCGGCGAGCGCGTGGTCGGCCAGATCACGATCGACGGGACCAGCTACAAGACCGCCCTGCAGCCGATTCAGAAGACCAACGGTGACGTGATGGGGGCCATCTTCGTGGGCACCCCGATGGCCAATGTCGAGGCCGCCGCCACCAGCGTTCTCAGCCTGATCGCCATTGTCGGTGGCGCAGCCGTGATCGGCTTCGGCCTCCTCGGCTTCGTGGCGTCGCGCCTGATCACCCGTCCGATCCCGAAGCTTGCCCAGACCATGGATGTGGTGGCTCAGGGCAACTACGACGTCGAAGTGCCCTTCACCACGCTGGGCAACGAAGTGGGCGCCATGGCCCGCGCGGTTGAAGTGTTCCGCGAGAACGGTTTGCGCGTCAGCCAGATGACCGAGGCGGAAGCCGCCCGCATCGTCGCCGACGAGGAAAAGCGCCGCCTGATGATGACCGAGTTGCAGGCGGCCTTCGGCGAAGTGGTCGACGCCGCCGTCTCGGGCGACTTCACCAAGCGCGTCCACGCCCAGTTCCCGGATGCGGAGCTCAACAGCCTCGCCGGCAGCGTCAACAACCTGGTGGAAACCTTCGACCGCAGCGTTGCGGAAGTGGGCGAAGTCCTGGGCGCCATGGCCAATACCGACCTCACCCGCCGGATGACCGGCGAATATGAGGGCGCCTTTGCCAAGCTCAAGTCCGACATCAACTTCGTCGGTGACAAGCTGACCGAAGTGGTCCAGCAGTTGCGGCGCACCTCGGGCTCGCTCAAGACCGCCACCGGCGAAATCCTTTCGGGTGCCAACGACCTCTCCGAGCGTACCACCAAGCAAGCCGCCACGATCGAGGAGACCTCGGCGGCGATGGAACAGCTGGCCTCGACGGTTCTGGCCAATGCCGAACGCGCCAAGAATGCCAGCGCCAGCGCATCGCGCGTCACGCACACGGCCGAAGAAGGCGGGCGGGTCATGGATGCGGCCAATGAGGCCATGGAGCGGATCACCGCGTCCTCGGCCAAGATCTCCAACATTATCGGCATGATCGACGACATCGCCTTCCAGACCAATCTTCTGGCGCTCAACGCCTCGGTCGAGGCGGCGCGTGCCGGCGACGCGGGCAAGGGCTTTGCCGTGGTGGCCGTGGAAGTGCGGCGCCTGGCGCAAAGCGCGGCCAGCGCGTCCTCGGACGTCAAGGCGCTGATCGAGCAGTCGAGCGGGGAAGTCACCACCGGCTCCAAGCTTGTGGGCGAGGCTGCCGGCAAGCTGGCCAGCATGCTCGAAGCCATCCGCGAAAACACCCAGTCGCTGGAGGCGATTGCCCGCGATAGCGCCGAACAGGCAACCTCCATCGAGGAAGTGACCGCGGCCGTGCGGACCATGGACGAGATGACCCAGCACAATGCGGCACTGGTGGAACAGACCAATGCCGCGATCGAGCAGACGGAGGCCCAGGCCACCGAGCTTGACCGGATCGTCGAGATCTTCGCGATCGATCAGTCCGGCGCGGACGAGTTCGCCGCGCCGCCCATGCGTCGTGACGCCGCGCCCACGCATGTGTCCAAGGCTGCGCCCAAGGCCGCCAAGGCCTATCTCAGCCAGGGCAATGCGGCCATTTCGGCGGACTGGGACGAGTTCTAGGCTCCCCTGGTGCACAAGAATCGAGCGGCCTGCGTCAGCAGGCCGCTTTCGTTTTGAAATGCATAACGCTCGGTTAATGCGTGGACGCTAGTATCCGGCCCAAACAAGCGCCGACATTCGCGGGGAACGAGGCGCCATAGAATTTGGGGACCTGACCGATGGTCAACGCCATCAAGCGCACATTTGGCAATATCCGCCTCACCACAGCCATCGTGTCGATGGTGGTGGTGGCTATTCTGATCTCGGTGCTGACCGTCTCGGCTGCGATCTACGTAAACCTGAGCACGACCCTGCGCCAGCAGGCAGAGCAACAGCAGCGCGCCAATCTCAAGACCGCTGCCACCATCCTGGCCGGCAGCCTGCCAGGAGCGGAAGTCACCTGGGGTGAAGACGGGTCGCTTGAAAAGATCACCGCCTTCGCCATGCCGCGGCAATTCGTCAACCACGACCTGGTGGATTCCATTGTTCGGCTGACCGGTGAGTCGGCGACCATCTTCAGTTTCGATCCGGCCCAGCAGGACTTTGTCCGCATGAGCACGACCCTGGTGGGAGAGGATGGCGAGCGCATTATTGGTACGACCCTTGGAACGGCGAGCGCTGCCTTTGCTCCGGTGATGGCGGGCGAGGCCTATTATGGCGAGGCCAATATTCTGGGCCGAGCCTATTACACCGGCTACCAGCCCATCATCGACATGAAGGGCGCGCCCATTGGCATCCTCTATGTCGGTGTCGACAAGGAGGGCGTCCAGGGCGTCATTGCCTCCACGGTTACCCTTTTGGCTGTCATCAGCCTCGGTACCCTGGTGCTGTTGGGGGGTGTCGGTTTCCTGATCGCCCGGGCGTTGATGGGCCCGGTGCCGCGTCTTGCCAAGACCATGAAGGTCATTGCCGAAGGCGCGTTCGACACCGACGTGCCCTATACGGCCCGGAACAATGAAATCGGCGAAATGGCGCGTGCCGTGGAAGTGTTCCGCGAGAACGGCCTCAAGGTCAGCCAGATGACCGAGGAAGAACGGGCGGCCTCGCAGCGCCGTCGCATCGAGCGCACCGACATGATGGTAGCCCTGCAGGCTGCTTTTGGCGAAGTGGTGGATGCCGCCATTGCGGGGGATTTTTCCAAGCGCGTCCATGCCCAGTTCCCTGATGCCGAGCTCAACAGCCTTGCCGGCAGCGTCAACAGCCTCGTCGAGACCGTCGATCGGGGCCTTTCGGCCACCGGTTCGGTCCTCGCGGCCCTCGCCGAGGCCGACCTGACGCAGCGGATGGAGGGCGAGTACCAGGGCTCCTTTGCCAAGCTCAAGAGCGACACCAATGCCGTGGCCGAGAAACTGAGCGACGTGATCGGCCAGTTGCGGGTCACCTCGCGTGCGCTCAAGACCGCCACTGGCGAAATCCTCTCGGGTGCCAACGACCTTTCCGAGCGGACTACCAAGCAGGCGGCGACGATCGAACAGACCTCGGCGGCCATGGAGCAACTGGCCAATACGGTGGCCGAGAACGCTCGCATGGCGGACAAGGCCAATGGCGCGGCCAATGCCGTTTCCGCCGATGCCGCCCGCAGCGGCGAAGTTATCGAGAAGGCCAACGAGGCCATGGAGCGGATCACCCAGTCCTCGGCCAAGATTTCCAACATCATCGGCATGATCGACGATATTGCCTTCCAGACCAATCTGCTGGCCCTCAACGCCTCTGTCGAGGCGGCGCGTGCCGGTGAGGCCGGCAAGGGTTTTGCGGTCGTGGCGGTGGAAGTGCGGCGGCTGGCGCAGAGCGCCGCAGAGGCCTCTTCCGAGGTCAAGGCCCTGATCGAAGCCAGCGCCAACGAGGTCAAGGGCGGCTCGCACCTCGTCTCGAGCGCCGCCACGCAATTGCGCGACATGCTCGCTGCGGTCACCGAGAATGCCGGTTTGATGCAGGCCATCGCCAAGGCGAGCAAGGCCCAGGCAACGGCAATCGAAGAAGTCAGCGTTGCCGTGCGGACCCTCGACGAGATGACCCAGCACAATGCGGCCCTGGTGGAAGAGACCAATGCGGCCATCGAGCAGACCGAAGCCCAGGCCGGCGAACTCGACCGGGTTGTGGACATCTTCACGCTGGAGGAGACGGCCATTGCGAGCACAGCAGCGGCACCCGCCGGGCCGCGCCGCGCGGCAGCGGCCGCACCCCGCCAGGCACTGAAGAAGGTGAGCCAGACCTATCTCAGCCAGGGCAATGCAGCCGTGTCGGCCGACTGGGATGAATTCTAGGTCCGGACGACCTTGCAGCAGTGGATCGAGGGGCGCTCAGGCGCCCCTTTTTCTTTTGGTGCTCGCTTCGCAGGGCGGGGCAGGCCGGAGTCAATGCCGGCATTTCAATAGCTTCTGATACCGAAATTAACTTGTCACATCGTTCCTCTTACGGATTTATCCGTATATCAAAGTAGATTAGTAATTGAAGTGCGGTCATATTTCCCCGTTGCTTCAGAAATTCACTTGTATGGTAAGTATCCAAGTTCATTGTTTTCCATTCTTTAACCGTCCGGGCGCAGCCTTGCAGATAAAGACAGGAGTCTTCGCTGGAGAGCACTGGAAATGGGCGTATTTCCGTTTGGCGGCGGGAGCCGCGACAATCAGGCCAGGGTCGAGGCTATCGAACGCAGCCAGGCTGTGATCGAGTTCGAGCTGGATGGCACGATCATTACCGCCAACAGCAATTTCCTTGATGCCATGGGCTATACGCTCGAAGAGGTGCGGGGGCGGCATCATTCCATGTTCTGCGACCCCGGCTATGCCGCGAGCCCCGAATACAAGGCCTTCTGGACAGAGCTGGGCCGGGGCAAGTTCCAGTCGGCCGCTTTCCAGCGCTTTGCCAAGGGCGGACGGGAAGTGTGGATCCAGGCCAGCTACAATCCGGTCCTCGATCGGTCGGGCAAGCCAGTCAAGGTGATCAAGTTCGCCACCGACATCACCGCCCAGAGGCAGCAGGCTGCCGATCATGCGGCGCAGATCGAAGCGATATCGCGGGTGCAGGCGGTCATTGCCTTCGAGCTCGATGGCACGATCATCACCGCCAACGAGAATTTTCTCGCCACGGTCGGCTACAACCTCGGCGAGATCGTGGGCAAGCACCATTCCATGTTCTGCGACAAGGACTATGTCGCATCGCTCGAATACCGGCAGTTCTGGGAGCGCCTGCGTGCCGGCCAGTATGAAGCGGCCGAATTCCAGCGCTTCGGCAAGGGTGGACGGGAAGTCTGGATCCAGGCCAGCTACAACCCGATCTTCGATGCCTCGGGCAAGCCGATCAAGGTGATCAAGTTTGCCACCGATATCACCGAGCGCAAACGCTGCGAAGGCATATTGGCCGAGCTGGCAGGCAGTCTGGAGCGCATGGCCGAGGGCGACTTGGGCGGGCGGATCGACACCGTGTTCACCGGCCAGTACGAGGCCCTGCGCCAGGCCTTCAACCGGACGCTGACCCAGCTCGACACAATCGTCCGTGGCCTTAGCAGCGCTTCGGGCACGCTGCGGACTGCAACTGCGGAAATCCTTTCAGGGGCCAACGATCTGTCCAGCCGCACGACCAAGCAGGCCGCGACCATTGAGGAGACCTCGGCGGCCGTCGAGCAGCTCTCAAGCGCGGTCGCCGATAATGCCAAGCGGGCTGCGACGGCCAGCAGCAAGGCACGGCAGGTGTCACAGAATGCCACCGATAGCGGCGTCGTGATGACGGATGCCACCACGGCCATGAGCGCCATCGAGGCCTCTTCAGCCAGGATCTCCAATATCATCGGGCTGATCGACGACATCGCCTTCCAGACCAATCTGCTCGCGCTCAACGCTTCGGTGGAAGCGGCTCGGGCAGGAGAGGCCGGCAAGGGCTTTGCCGTGGTGGCCGTGGAAGTACGGCGCCTGGCGCAGAGCGCCGCCGAAGCGTCAGCCGAGGTCAAGGCATTGATCGAGGCCAGCGCTGGCGAGGTGCGGGCCGGGGCACAATTGGTGGGTAAGGCCGCTGAACGGCTGAGCGACATCCTCGCCGGCGCGGAGGAAAGCGCGGTGTTGATCGACGAGATCGCGCGCGAGAACCGGCAGCAGTCGGGGGCGTTGGGGGAAATCGCCGTTGCCGTCCGCCAGATGGACGAAATGACCCAGCACAATGCCGCCTTGGTGGAAGAAACCAATGCCGCCATCGAGCAGACCGAGGCGCAGGCCGGGGAACTGGACCGGATCGTGGCGGTGTTCCGGCTGGGAGGCGCGGCAGATCCGGATCGCCGCCCGGCGCAGCGGGCCGCGCCCAGGCTGCTCAAGGTTGCAGGTGGCGGCTGGCTGGAACAGTAAGTATTCCGCCGCGGGCCTTATTCACCGCAGATTTACCATACCGCTCTATCTTGGGCCCAACTGATCCAGATCAAGATTTGGGAGTCTGAGCTGGAGCAGGCTCATTTGATGTCTTTGCTCAAGGTGAGGCCAATGGCTGAACACGCTCCCAACTCCCTACAGACCCGACTCGATTTCATTGGCCTTGATGCGACGGCGCGTGGCCGCCTGGCCTCTATCCAGCCCAGCATCGAGGCGCATCTGGAAACGGCGCTGACGCTGTTCTACGCCAAGATCGGCACGGTCCCGGCGGTCAGCCGCTTCTTCGAGGGCAGGCCGCAGATGGACCGGGCCAAGTCCAAGCAGGTCGGCCATTGGAAGGCCATCGCCACCGGACAGCTGGATGAGGCCTATATGGAGGCCAGCTCGCGCGTCGGCCTGCGCCACGCCCAGATCGGCCTCGAACCGCGTTGGCATATCGGGGGCTATGGGGTGATCATGGAAACCCTGGTGCGTGGCATTGTCCATGACGCCATGGCCGCCGCGCTCGAGCCGCGCAAAGGGCGGTTCGGCCGGTCCGTTCCGCGCAAGGCCGAGGACATCATGGTCGATGTCGACGCCATGTCCGAAGCCGTCATTGCCGTATTGAAGTCCATGCTGCTCGATATCGACATCGGCGTGACCGCTTATTTCGACAAGCTGACCGGCGACGCCCGCGAAGCCGATGACGCTGCCCGCGCCAAGATCCAGAAGGCCGTGGCAGCGACCGGCGCCGTCCTCAAGGACGTGGCCCAGGGTGACCTGACCAGCCGGGTCACCGAGGCGCTCGATCCTGAATTCGACCAGATCAAGGATGACACCAATTCGGTGGCCGAGAAGCTGGCCGGCATTGTGGGCCAATTGCAGCGCACCTCGCGCTCGCTCAAGAGTGCGACGGGGGAAATCCTCTCCGGTGCCAATGACCTGGCCGACCGCACGACGCGGCAGGCCGCGACCATCGAGGAAACCACGGCATCGATCGAGACCCTTTCGTCCGCCGTCGTGGAGAACGCCAAGCGCGCCGGCAGCGCCAGCGAGACCGCCAAGCGCCTGGCCCGGAGCGCGACGGATGGCGGTCAGGTCATGGCCGAGGCTACCGAGGCGATGAGTGCCATCGAAGCGTCCTCGTCCAAGATCTCCAACATCATCGGCATGATCGACGACATCGCTTTCCAGACCAATCTCCTGGCCCTCAATGCCTCGGTCGAGGCGGCGCGGGCGGGCGAGGCGGGCAAAGGCTTTGCCGTCGTGGCGGTGGAGGTGCGGCGGCTGGCGCAAAGCGCCGCCCAGGCGTCGAGCGACGTCAAGCTCCTGATCGAAGCCAGCGCCGGGGAAGTGCGCAATGGCACCCAGCTCGTCTCCCGCGCCGCCGAAACCCTGCACGATATCCAGGCCCGCGCCGAGGAGAGTGCCGGCCTCATCGACACCATCGCCCGCGCCAATGGCCAGCAGTCGGCAGCCCTCGAAGAGGTGACTGTTGCGGTGCGGCAGATGGACGAGATGACCCAGCACAATGCGGCGCTGGTGGAACAGACCAATGCCGCCATCGAACAGACCGAGGCACAGGCCAGCGAACTGGACCGGATCGTCGACGTGTTCCGCATCGACGATAGCCCGGCGCTGCCCGTCCGGCCGCCAGCCAAGACCCGTGGCGAGCCGGCACCGCGTGTCGCGGGGAACACAGCGCTGGCCACCGACTGGGAGGCCTTCTGAGGACCACGGCGTGCTGACGCAGGCTGTCACGGACCCTGTCTAGCAAAGTCAGGGTTGGACAGGTTTGCCCGGGAGAGCAGAACGTCATGCAGGCCACCGAACTCGATGTGCTTCTCCTGGAGTTGCCCGCCCAGATCGGGCAGCTCTGCCGCGCCGTGGTGGAAATTGTGGCCGGCAATGCCTCCCTGATCGGCAGCGTGAAGATGGGCTGGAAGTCAGTAAATTTCCGCCACCCCGAGGCCGGCCACGTCTGTGCCATCTTTCCCTATCCCGACAGGGTGTCGATCTACTTCGAGCATGGTCGGCTGCTTGAGGATCCGGAGGGGCTGTTGATGGGAGATGGCCTCAAGAAGGGTCGGTTCCTCAGGCTCTATCCGGGCGAGGCCATTCCGGAGGCAGCCATTGCGCTGCTCATTGTCGAAGCCATTGCGCTGCGCGCCTGACCCAGGCCCGCATACGTAGAAATTGGTAAGACCTCATTAACCATGAAATTTACTCCCCGGAGGTCTCATCGTCGGTAGCGGCGAGGGCGGATTCCGGGGGTGAGCATGGCAGACACGCTTCAGCAGAGGCTCGCATTCATCGGGCTGGGCGAGGGGGCCGATGCCCGCCTGGCGCCGATCGCCCAGAGCGCGGTTCAGCATCTCGACCTGGCTCTCGACCGTCTCGCGCTCCAGGTGGCAGGCGCGCCCAGCGCGGCGCGCTTCCTCTTCGGCCGGGAGCGCATTGAGGGCGACGGCGGCGGTCCGGCCGGGCATTGGCGTGCATTGGTGGCCGGACAGTGGGACAAGGCCTTCGTCGAGGCCGCCCTGCGCGCCGGACAACGGCAGGCCCGGATCGGGGTCGATCCCCGCTGGCATGCGGGCAGCCACGCCATCGTCGCCCAGGGCCTCATTCGCGGCATTATCCGCGACGGTGTTGAAGCCGCCCTGCGAACGCGGCGGGGGCCGCTTTCCATGTTGGCCGGCGATCCGGCTCCCGTCCTCGCGGCCACCGAGATGATGGCCGAAGGGCTGGCCACTTTGGTCAGCGCCGTGGTGCTTGATCTGGACCTCACATTTTCGGGCTATATCGAGCGCCTCAGGCTCGATGCGGAGGCGGCTCTCTCGACCGAAAGGGGCCGGATGAAGCGCCTGGTGGCCGAGGCGGCCCGCGTGCTGGAGCTGGCGGCGCAGGGGCGGTGGGAAGCCAGTGCCGAAACCCTTGCGGATCCGGACCTGGCGCCGCTGCATGCGGGGGCCGAGCGCCTGGCCGATCGCATGGTAGAGCTGGTCGGGGATCTCGCCATATCGGGGCGGGCAGCAAAGACGCTCGCTGCCGAGGTGTTGCGCTGCGCCCGGCAGTTGGGGACGGACAAAGTGGCGCAAGTAGAGGCGGCGGATCAGCTTGCCAACAGCCTTACCGCTCTCCAGCCCGCTGCCACGCGGCAGGCGCAGGGCGGCGCGGACCTGGCGCGCAAGGCCAGGTCCGGCGCGCGCCTTTCCAGCAAGGCTCGGGGTGAAATCGAGCGGGCCCGGGCAGCGGCGGAAGCCGCGCGGCGCGATGGCGATGGCATTGGCGAAGCGATCGAACGCCTGGACGCGCTGGGCCTTGCGGTGAACCTGGTTTCGGCGCGGCTGACCCACGCCGCCCCAGCGGCCGCGTCGGAGCGGACGATCGAGGAGGACCTGCAGGCGCTGGCCCTCGGCCTCTCGCAACTGGGCATGCAGTTGCGGGTGGCGCAGGACAAGGCCCATCTCGGCTGGAGCAAAGCCGGGGCCGGCCTTGCGGCTGCCCTTTCATTGGTCGAGCGCCTGGGCGCCGAGCAGGGTGACATTGTGCGCGGCCTTGGAGCCCTCGACGGCGAAGCGCGGTGCATTGCGGCCTCGGTCTCGGAAGGCGCCACGGAGGCGATCGGCCTGGCCGCATCGCTGCAACGCGATCGCGAAGAGGGCGCTGCGATCCAGGCCACCCTCCGGGAGGCGCTCGAAGGGGCCAAGGCGCTGATCGACCTGGCGGGGGCCATGAGCGGCGACGACAGCGCCGGCGCCCCCGAGGCCGATGTTCCAGAACCCGAAACAGCTGTCCTCGCCGCGCATTGGCATGTGCTTTAGGACCGGTGCCGATTTGCCCATTGCCCTTTCGGGCTGCGACGGGCAAGAAGGCGCCAGGACCTTGGAGGCGAAGCAATGGCGCGTATCGGTCTTGTGGCCCATGACGACAAGAAGGACGATCTCTGCCGCTGGGCGGAACTGCACAGGGACAAGCTCAGCCAGCACGAGCTCTGGGGCACGGGCACGACCGGCGGCCGCGTGATGGCGGCGACTGGCCTGACGGTGAACCTGCTCAAGAGCGGTCCGCTGGGCGGGGACCAGCAACTGGGGGCCATGATCTGCGAAGGGCGCCTCGACGTCCTCATCTTCTTCATCGATCCGCTTTCGGCCCAGCCGCATGACGTGGATGTGAAGGCTCTGACGCGCCTTGCCACGCTCTACGATGTGCCGCTGGCCAACAACAAATCCACAGCCGACGCGGTTCTGGCGGCCCTCTGAGCGCGGCAGACCGGTTGAATTTCTTGGCGGTCTGTGAGCACATGCCCCAAAATCGCCCGGATTGAACCGGGCAGGCAGGCATTCAGGAAACCGGGGCTCTTTATCAACTTGTCCTCAGACTTGGTCATAGACGTTCGCAACGTCTCGAAACGCTTTGGCGGCCTCAGGGCCGTCAACAACTGTTCCCTCTCGGTTCGGCGCGGCTCCATCACGGGGCTCATCGGGCCCAATGGCGCGGGCAAGTCGACCCTGTTCAACATGGTCGCCGGCAATATCGTGCCCGATGAAGGGCAGGTCATATTTGACGGCGCCGATGTCACCGGCATGAAGCCGCATCAGCTCTTCCGCATCGGCATGCTGCGCACCTTCCAGATCGCGCACGAGTTTTCGCAGATGACGGCGCTGGAAAACCTGATGATGGTGCCGGGCGACCAGCCGGGCGAGCACCTTGTCGATACCTGGTTCCGGCCGCGCCTGGTCAAATCGCGTGAGACCGAGGTGCGCAAGAAGGCGCTCGACGTCATCGACTTCCTGAAACTGGGCCATGTGCGCGACGAGCTGGCCGGCAACCTGTCGGGCGGGCAAAAGAAGCTGCTCGAACTCGGGCGCACCATGATGGTCGACGCCAAGGTGGTGCTGCTCGATGAAGTGGCGGCGGGCGTCAACAAGACCCTGCTCAACGATCTCGCCGGCAATATCGAGCGCATGAACCGCGAGCTGGGTTACACCTTTTTCGTGATCGAGCATGACATGGACCTCATCGGCCGCCTCTGCGACCCGGTCATCGTCATGGCGCAGGGCGAAAAGATCGCCGAAGGCCCGATGGCCGAAATCCGCGCCAATCCCGCAATCGTCGAGGCCTATTTCGGCACTCCGGTGGAGGCCGCATAGGCATGGCTCTTATTGAACTCAAACACGTCGTCGGCGGATATGGCGGCGCGCCGATCCTCAATGGCGTCAACATCGCCATCGAGAAAAGCGATATCGGCGTCATCGTCGGCCCGAATGGCGCCGGCAAGTCGACGACGCTCAAGGCCATTTTCGGCCTGCTGAAAGTGACCGGCGGCACGATCGATTTCGGCGGCGAGAATATCGCCAATTCCCTGCCCGACAAGCTGGTGCCCAAGGGCCTGAGCTTCGTGCCGCAGGAAAAGAACGTCTTCACCTCGATGAGCGTCGAGGAAAACCTCGAAATGGGGGCCTTCACCCGCAAGGATGACTTCAAGGGCACCATGGACTGGGTCTACCAGATGTTCCCGGTGCTGGCCGAAAAGCGCCGCCAGCCGGCCGGTGAACTGTCGGGCGGGCAACGCCAGATGGTGGCCATGGGCCGCGCGCTGATGAGCAAGCCGAGCCTTCTCATGCTCGATGAGCCTTCGGCGGGCCTCTCGCCGCGCTATGTCATCGAAATCTTCGAGACCATCCAGCGCGTCAACAAAGAAGGCGTCGGCATCCTCATGGTCGAGCAGAATGCGCGCCAGGCGCTGGCCTTCGCCACCAAGGGCTTCGTGCTCGCCAGCGGCCAGAACCGCTATACCGGCACGGGAGCGGAGCTGATCGCCGATCCCGAAGTCGCCAAGAGCTTTTTGGGGGGCTGATGATGTCAGCGACCTTGCCTCATTCGCCGGCTCAATCCCTCCCCCTTGCGGGGAGGGTTGGGGTGGGGGGCCGTGTGCCCCGCTCCATCCAATCCAGCCGTCACCCCCACCCAGCCTCCCCCGTTCAGGGGGAGGAGCTCTATCGCGCTCGTCGCCTGACCGGTGCGCCGACCCTTACCGAGGTCCTCGCATGACCGAACTCGTCTTCTTCACCAATCAGGTGATCATTTCCGGCCTCGTGCTGGGCTGCATCTATGCGCTGGGGGCCATCGGCATCACGCTGATCTTCGGCATCCTGCGCTTCGCCCATTTCGCCCATTCCGAGCTGATGACGGGCGGCGCCTTCATCGCCTTCCTGCTCGCCTCGGCCTTTGCCGCCTGGGGCATCGTGACGCCCATCCCCACCGGCTTCGTCGTCCTACCTATTGCCATGGTGCTGGCCGCGGTGCTGGCGCTGGGTATCGACAAGGGCTTTTATGCGCCGCTCCGCAAGCGCGGTGCCAAGCCGGTGACGCTGCTGATCGCCTCGATCGGCGTGACGCTGATGATCCAGGGCCTCATCCGCCTGTTCTTCGGCGCCGGCTCCTATTCCTTCTTCGAGACCGAGCCCAAGGAAGTGTTCCGCATCGACACGACCATGATCGGCTCGACGCGGCCGCTGGTCATCACCGAGCCGCAGGTGCTGATGATCCTCGTGACCCTGGTATCGGTCATCGCGCTGCATTTCTTCCTCACCCGCTCGCGGCTGGGCAAGGCCATGCGCGCCATGGCCGACAATGCCGACCTGGCACAGGTCTCGGGCATCAATACGGCGCTGGTCGTACGCGTGACCTGGATCATGGCTGGGGCGCTGGCCTGCATGGCCGGCACCATGCTGGCGCTGGACGTGACGCTGAAGCCGGACCTGGCCTTCAACATCATCATCCCCATCTTCGCGGCAGCCATCGTGGGCGGGCTTGGCCAGGCCTATGGCGCCATTGCCGGGGGGCTGCTGATCGGCTTTGCCGAGTCGCTGGCCGTGTTCAACTGGACCATGCTGTTCCGGCCGCTCAATGCCGTGCTACCGGAGTGGCTGCAGCTGCCGGCGCAGCTGTCGCTGGTGCCCACCGAATACAAGCTCACCGTGGCCTTCGTGATCCTGGTGGTGACGCTGCTGGTGCGGCCCACCGGCATCTTCAAGGGAGCCTCGTCATGATCCAGCGTTCCCTGACCCTGTTTGCGGGCCTGTTCGTGCTGATCCTGGCCATCGGCTGGGCCTTGGGCATGCCGTTCACGAGCTCCCGGCTCATCGAGGCGGCCGCCTATGCGCTGATCGCGCTGGGCCTCAACATCCAGTGGGGCTATGGCGGGCTGTTCAACTTCGGCATCATGGGCTTCCTGATGCTGGGCGGCTTTGCCGTGACCTTCATTTCCTATCCCGTCAATGCGCAGTTCTGGGGCTCCGATGGGCCGTGGATGCTGGGGCGGGCCCTGCTCGCCTTCGGTGCCGGCGCGCTGCTGGTCATCGGCGCCCGACAGAGCGGCCGCATCGGCGTCACCGGCCGGTGGAAGACGGTGCTGACCGTGGTGGCCTGGTTCGCCGCCTATTGCATCTACCGCAGCCAGATCGATCCCGCGGCGGCCTATATCGAGGCCAATGCCGGCTTCGTCGGCGGGCTGGGCGCCCACCCCGTTCTGGGCTGGCTGTTCGGCGGCGTTCTGGCAGCCGTGGTCGCCTATATCGTGGGCAAGGTCGCCCTGGGCCTGCGGACCGATTACCTGGCCATTGCCACGATCGGCATTTCCGAAATCATCCGGGCGCTGATCAAGAACATGGACTGGCTGACCCGCGGCACGCTGACCGTTTCGCCCATTCCGTGGCCGACCCCCTTGCCGCAGGAGCTCAATCCGGCCAATCCGTCCTCGGCCCTGCTGCAGGCGCGCGGCTTCTACCTGCTGCTGGCGCTGGTGGTGCTGGCCCTGGCGCTGTGGCTGATTTCGCGCGCCTATTCCGGCCCCTGGGGCCGCATGATGCGCGCCATCCGCGACAATCACATCGCGGCGGCTTCCATGGGCAAGAATGTCACCGCCCGCCAGCTCGAAATCTTCGTGTTCGGCTCGGTGCTGATGGGCATTGGCGGCGCGATGCTCGTGAGCTTCGTGCAGATCTATGATCCATCGAGCTACCAGCCGATCAACCACACCTTCCTGATCTGGGTGATGATCATCGTGGGCGGCGCCGGCAATAATTGGGGCGCCATGTTCGGCGCCATCCTGATCTGGCTGGTCTGGGTCATTTCCGAGCCACTGTCCAAACTGATCTTCGACTATGTCAGCCTGTGGTCGACCAATATCGGCTGGGGCGCCATTCCCGAGATCGAATCGCGCTCGGCGCAGATGCGCGTCTTCGTGCTGGGCCTCGTCATCACCGTCGCGCTGAGATTTGCCCCCAAGGGGCTGATCCCGGAAGTGGTCAAGCGCGAGGGATAGCTAGGCGATACTTTGCAGCAATGCGGTCGCGGCCCGCTTGAGATCACGGCCGACATCGATACGCATATGTGCAAATTCGGGGCGGGACAGAACGGCGACGCCCGCCGGCGGGGGATGAGCCCCCGGCCACATGCCTGCCACGAGCGAGCCGATCATGGCGATGGCCCAGCCGCAGTCGGCAGGGCTGGCTGTCGGCAGGCGCGCCGAGACGGCGGAGACGATGCGGGCATTCTGGTTCGCCATCTGCGTCTTGGTATCGGCGATGGTGGCTTCCGACACATTCTGCTCCAGCGTGCTGGCCAGAATGGAGATCAGCGCGCAACAGCGCGGGCGCGCCATGAAGCAATGGGTGATGGCCTCGGCCAGTGCTTCGCTGTTGCCGAGCGGGACAGCCTGCATCGCCTCGACGGCAGCATCGATCAGGGCGGTGAACTCAGCCAGGAAGAGCTCGAGCAGGACCTGCTCGCGGCTTTCGAAATAGCGGTAGACATTGGACTTGGTGAAGCCGGCCTTGGCGGCGATGGCGTTCAGGCCGGCGCCTTGCGGACCTTGCGAGTCAAAGAGTTCAGCCGCCGCCGCGAGCAGTTGTTCGCGGCGGAGGTTGATTTCTTCGGGCTTGCGGGCCCGCTGAAAAACTGGCGCAGCACTCATCCGTCCAATCTATGCCGGGACGGCAGCGCGAGGAAAGCTCACCCCGGACAGTTCCTCCGAAATATCCCACAGCCGGCGGGCCACGGCCTTATCGAGCGCAGCCTCCGGGGTCCGGGCCACGCCAACCCTGCCGCGGATCTCCTGCATGCCCTTTGGGCCATAGTAGCCGCCTCCAACAGCGTCGGGTGCCGTCGCTGCGAACAGGGTCGGCAGGGCGGCCTGCGCCACGGGGGCGAACAGGAACGACATGTAGCGCCGCACATAGGCCGCCGGGCTCGTCGCGCCCATGCCGTTGACGATCAGGTCGGTGCGCGCGATGCCCGGATGCGCCACCGTGCTGGTGACGCCCCAGCCATGGCTTGCGCTCCGGCGCTGCAGCTCGAAACCGAACATCAGGCAGGCCAGCTTGCTCTGGCTGTAAGCGGCCATGGGCCGGTAGTGTTCCGACTGCAGGTTGGAGAAGTCGATTGCGCCCTGCCGGGCCGCGACGCTGGACAGCGACACGACGCGGGCGCTGCGCGACGCCGCCAGCGCCGGCATCAGGCGTGCCGTCAGCGCAAAATGGCTCAGATAGTTGGTGCCGAACTGCAGCTCGAACCCGTCGCTGGTGGTCTGGCGCGTCGGGGGTGTCATGACGCCGGCATTGTTCACCAGGATGTCGATGGGCCTGCCGGCGTCATTGAGGCGGTCGCCGAAGGCGGCGACCGAGGCAAGACTGCCCAGGTCGACTTTTTCAAAGGCGATATCGGCCCCGGGGGCTGTGGCTCGGATGCCCTTGAGCGCTTCCGAGCCCTTGCCGGCATTGCGACCAACGAGGATGACGCGGGCGCCGTGTTCGGCGAGCATTCGGGCAGTCTCGTAGCCGAGACCGCCCGTGGCGCCGGTGACAACAGCGGTCTTGCCGGAAAGGTCGGGAATATCGTGTTCGGAATAGGTCATGAGATTCATCCTTGATAAGAAACCAGTGGTCTCTAAATAAGAGAACAGTGGTCCTTAGTCAAGGAAGCCCGCAAAGTGCGTGTTTCGTCTCCTGCTCGACCACTGCGGACCGGGGCTGATACCGGATGTGGTTGAGAGGACCGGGCTGTCCAGTTGTTGCATTTTGTCCAGATATGGACTATTTGTGGACCAGACAGATGCAAGAGGCGGATGACATGAGCGGGGGTCTTTCCGAAATCGGCCAGGCGGGGTTTGCCGGCGCGGCGATGCCGGTCGATGCCACGCGCTTCGATCCGGCCAATCGCCGCCGCCTCAGTGCCCCGGCCCTGCGCACCTTCGCCGCCATTGCCGATCTGTGGGGGTTGAGCGAGGAGCAGCGCCGGCTGGTGCTGGGCTATCCGTCGCGCTCGACCTATCACAGCTGGATGAAGCAGGCCCGCGAACATGGCACGGTGACACTCGATGTCGACGTGCTGATGCGGCTGTCGGCCGTTTTCGGCATCCATCAGGCGCTGGGCGTGCTGTTCGGCAATGAAGGCGAAGGACGGGCCTGGCTCACCGGGCCGCATGATGCGCCGGTGTTTGGCGGCCAGCCGCCGCAGGCGCTGGTCACGGCGGGCACGCTGGATGGCCTGATGCTGGTACGGCGGTTTCTCGATGCCGCACGCGGCGGGCTCTACATGCCGCCCAATGCCATCGACCAGGGTTTTTCGCCGACGCGCGACGAGGATATCGTGTGGCGGTGAGCGACGCCTATGCCCCGGCCCCGCAACCGAGCCACCGGCTGATCCCCTCGCAGTTCCCGCCCATCGGGCTGTTCGACACGGTCAGCCGCGCCGCCGATCTCGAGGCCGTCATGGAGCTGGCCGGCTGGACCAATGACCGGCTGGTGGCGGAGCGCCTCGCACGGCTGCCACAGTCCGAGTGGGTCTATGGCCGGCCCAATGCCTCGATCGTCATGGCTGCTTTCCTGCATGCCCCGCCGATGGGCGCGCGCTTCTCCGGGCCAGACCTCGGGGCCTGGTACGGGGCGGCGCGCATCGAAACCGCCATAGCCGAAGTGGCGCACCACCTGCGGCGCGAAACGTTCGCGCGGCGCCAAAGCGAAGCGACGCGGCGATACCGGTGCTATCGTGCCGCCCTGGCCGGAAGTTATGTCGATCTGCGCGGCGCGACAGGCGCGGAATGGGCCTCCGGGGACGACTATGCCGCGAGCCAGGCCTATGGTGAAGCCAGGCGTGCGGCGGGCGATGACGGCCTGATCTATGACAGTCGACGCCATGCGGGCGGCATCGCCATCTGCGCCTATCGCCCGCGCAAGATCGGCAATGTGGTCCAGGCCGAGCACCTGTCGATCCGCGTCCGCACCGATGCAGCCACCATCGTGGTCGAGCGGCTGGCATCGGACTAGGTCCTCGCCGTCACCCACAGCCATTGCGTCGGCCGGGCATCATATCCTGTGCCCGGCTGTTGCTCGATCAGCGGATGGTCCCAGCCGGCAGCCTCGTATATCTGGGCCAGCATCTCCGGCGAAGGGTAGTTGAAGTAGCGGCCCAATCTGTCGCGGCCCTCGCCGGAGCCGGCCTTGAAACTCGCCACAAATACGCCGCCGGGACGCAGGGCGGCGTGGATGCGCGCCAGGACCGCCGGCAGGCTCGCTGCCGGTTCGTGCAACAGGCTCGCACAAGCCCAGATGCCATCATAGGCCTGCTCGGCATCAAGGTCGACGAACCGTAGCACCCGCACTGTGCGGCCCAGCCGGCGCTCGGCTTCGGCCGCCAGCTGGGGCGAGCCGTCGGTCGGGTCGACGTCGAAGCCCTCCGCCAGCATCTGCAGGGAATCCCGGCCATTGCCGCAGCCCAGCTCCAGGATGCGGGCCCTGGCCGGAAGGGCTGCGAGGAAGCCGGACAGCCGGGCCGTGGGGCCCTCGACGTGCCTGGCATATTCCGCCGCGTTGCGGGCATAGAAGTCGAGGGTCTGCTCGTCGCTCATCCGCGGTCACCAAGAAAGAAGGCCCGGGATCGCTCCCGGGCCCTGTTCCATTGAAGCGAAGCCGATCCTTACTGGATCAGGCCCTTCTCGACGAAGGTGCCGCCTTCGACGGCCAGTTCGACGATGATGCCGTCCACGTCGCCGGCTTCGTCGAAGTCCAGAGCACCGCCGGCGCCCTCATAGTCGATGTCGGTGCCAGCTGCGATCAGCTCGACAGCCTTGGACCATTCGCCGGGAAGGATCTTCTCGCCGGGGGCGGAAGCAACTTCGCGCAGCGCGGCGGCAATGCCGGCGCGGTCGGTGGAGCCGGCCTTCTGGATGGCCAGGGCCATCAGGAAGGCCGCGTCATAGGCCTGCGGGGCATAGGTGGCATTGGCCACGAAGCCATCGCTGGTGAAGGCATTGTAGATGTCGACGGCCTCGCCCGACGGTGCGCCGGCGCGGGTAGCGATCAGGCCTTCCACGGCAGCGGCGTCGATGCCCGAAAGCAGGTCGTCGCCCACCATGCCGTCACCGCCGACATAGGTGGTGAAGTTGCCCGATTCGACGGCCTGGCGCAGGATGGTGTTGCCCGAGGCATTGGCATAGGCCAGCACGACCAGGTTCTGCGAGGCGGTCAGGTTGCCCAGTTCGGCGCGGTAGTCGGCCTTGCCTTCTTCATGGGCGACATTGGCGGCCACGGTGCCGCCGCCGGCGGTGTAGGCGGCCGAGAGCGCATCGGCAAAGCCCTTGCCGTAGTCGTTGTTGACATAGGTGATGGCGATGTCGTTGACGCCCTTGGCCAGCAACAGTTCGGCCAGCTTGACGCCCTGGAGCGCGTCCGACGGGGTGGTGCGATAGACCAGGTCGTTGTCTTCCAGCGTCGTCAGGGCCGGAGCCGACGATGCGGGGGAGATGAACACCACGCCGCCCGACAGGCCCGAGCCGTTGAAGGCGCCGATGGTCTCGCCGGTGCAGAGCGCGCCGACCACGCCAACCACGTTGTCGGTATTGATCAGCTTGTCGGCCGCGGCAGCCGCGGCGGTCGCGTCGCAGGCACCGTCGGCGGAGATGATCTTGAGCTCGCCGCCCAGGATGCCGCCCTGCTCGTTGACCTGCTTCACCACTAGTTCGGCACCGGCAAAGATGGGCGGGGTCAGCGACTCGATGGGGCCGGTAAAGCCGCCGATGAAGCCGATCGTGGCGCCCGCATCCTGTGCGATGGCGGGGGCGGCGACGGCCAGGGTCGAAGCGGCAACGGCCAGGGTCAGGGTCTTCTTGAGATTGTGCATTGACGTCCCTCTCTTGGGTCGCTCCGCCGGGAGGCCCTTACCCGGGCCAGTCTTGCCGCGCGGGGCGACGCGATAAAGGGGGCGCTACCCAGCGCCCCGCTGGGCAAGACATTGGCATATCGGAATGGGGGAGTCACCTTGTATTGATTGGCAAATCAGGGCCTCGCCGCTGTTGCTTAACGGCGCCGGTTTTCGCATAGAGTGAGGAGCTTGCAAGGGATGGACCGCTTGATGACTGGACGGCTGATGAGCGCGGTGGCGCTGCTGCTGGCGGTCCTGCTGCCCGCCCCGGCGTCTGCCCAGATCACCGTGCTGGACCAGGCCCAGGACGCGACCGTCGCGCCAGCGGGCGAAGCCGACGCGCCGCCCCCCGCCCCCTGCGGCACCCAGCCCATATCCATAGCCCGGATGGGCTGGCCCTCGGCCGAACTGCTGGCCGAGATCCACGCGCGGCTCCTGGCACAGAATTTCGGTTGCGAGGTCCAGGTCATCCCCGGCGACCTGGCGGCCTCGGCATCGTCCATGGGGTCCACCGGCCAGCCCGCAGTGGTGCCGGAAATGTGGGTCACCCGCATTGCCGATGTCTGGAATGCCGGCATCGAGGCCCAGATGCTGCGGCCGGCTGCGCCCACCTATGTCGAGAGCCAGTTCGAGGGCTGGTTCATTCCCGACTATGTCGCGGCAGCCCAGCCGGACCTGGTCGCCGCTGCCGGGCTGGCGGCGGCCCTTCCGGTGGTCAATGGCGGCACCAGGGTGCGCTTCATCTCCTGCCCGCCGGACTGGGCCTGCGCGCTGATCAACCGGAACCTGGTTGCCGCCCATGGCATCGGGGGCATGGTGGAGATTGTCGAGCCCGCCAACCGCTTCGAGATGGACACACTCATCGCCGAGGCCGTCAGCCGCAGCGAGCCCATCGTCTTCTACTACTGGCAACCCAATGCCGTCCTGGCGCAATTCAACTTCGTACCCCTCGACATGGGCGCTTTTGACGAAGAAGCCGCCAAGTGCCTGGCGCGCCTCAGCTGCCCGACGCCCGCGCCCAGCGCCTTCGTGTCCGAAACCGTGGTCACCGCCCTCAGCGAATGGGTGTTTTCCGAGGCCCCCGCAATCGCGGGATACTTTCAGCGCGCCAGCCTGCCGCTCTCGGAGATGAATGCCCTGATGGCCCAGCTCAGCGAGGCCGGGGCGACGGCCCAGATCGTGGCCGATCGCTTTGTGGCGGAGCGATCCGAGCTGTGGCTGCCCTGGGTGGGGACCAGCAGGCCCTAACCCGCCGGAAAACGTACATTCTTGTGGCCGCATGGTGGCGGACAATATTTTTTTGACTTTCCAGCTGATTTGGCGCCGGAGGAAATGCTCTTCTTTGGCCAAGAAACGTGAAATGCAAGGTGACAGATAGTCATCATTGATTTGATCGTCCCGACTTTTCGGATCCGGACTATAGAGTTGTTGGGCAAGTATTGGTCGATTTGACACGGCTGTACTGATTTCCGTATGCTCCGCGCATCACAGACATGCCAGGAGATTACCTGATGATTTTGAAATCCGGTGGCGCAGCCGCCGCGATGCTTGTTGCCCTTTTGTCCGCCGGCAGCGCCCCCGTCATGGCACAGGAGAGCGATGCGGCGGCATGCGGTACCGACCGCACCATCGATATCGCCGAGATGACCTGGCCGTCGGCCGCCGCGCTGGCGCATATCCACGCCAGGATCCTGGAGACCGGCTTCGGCTGCGATGTCGAGATCGTGACGGGAGACACGGTCCCCACGTCGTCCTCCATGCTGACACGCGGAACGCCTGCCGTTGCGCCGGAGCTGTGGACCAGCGCCATCGAAGAGACCTGGGCTGAGGGCATTGCGGCAGGGGACGTCGTCCAATTGTCCGACGCCATCACCGACGGAACGGTGGAGGGGTGGTTCATCCCGCGTTACGTGCAGGAGGCCCATCCCGAGCTGACGACCGCCGAGGCCGTGATCGCACGGCCGGACCTGTTCCCCGATCCTGAACAGCCCGACCAGGGACGGCTCTATTCCTGTCCGCCGGGCTGGGCCTGCGAGCTCTCCACCTCGGCGCTGTTCGAAGCCTTCGACATGGAGGATGACTGGAACCTGTTCTCGCCCGGTTCCGGCGGCGCACTTGATGCGTCCATAGCGCGTGCCTTCACGCGGGAAGAGCCGATCCTGTTCTACTACTGGGGTCCGACCGCCATCCTGGGCAAGTATGATGCCGTCCAGCTCGACCTGGGCGAGCCCGACCAGGCCGTCTATGCCTGCAATACCGATCCGGACTGCGACGAACCGGCCGGTGTCACGGCGTATCCCTCTTCGCCCGCCGTCGTGGGTGCGGCCTCCTGGATCCAGGAAGAAGCGCCGGCAGTGGCCGATTACTTCTCCAAGGTGGGGCTGACCAATGCCGAGATCAGCGAGTTGCTGGTCTTTGGTGACGAGAACCAGGCCGATGCCGAAGCCACGGCGGAAAACTTCCTGCGGACCAAGCAGGACCTGTGGACCCAATGGGTGCCCGCAGACGTGGCCGAAAGGGTCACCGCCAGCCTCGGCTGATCGTTGCCTCACGGCGAACAGCCCCTGCGGCCGGGTTTCGACCCGGCCGCTTTCCGCGTGATGCCCGAGGGCGCCGGAGGGCGCATTCCGGCATCTCGCTGCACAAGCGAGAACACACGTGTTTCCTGACCTGATCGATACCCGCCCGCTGCGCCGCGCCATCGACGATGGCCTGAACTGGGTCGTGCGCAAC
>CAMLKN010000006.1 GCA_946480655.1 uncultured Devosia sp.
CATTCCGATCAAATCCCTGCCGCAAACAAAAAGGCCGCCCGGAGGCGGCCTTTTCGAATTGGTGGAGGCACCCCTTAGTGGTGGTGCTCTTCCGGAACTTCGTCCTCGTCAGCCTGGATCAGCTTGGCGAGTTCCTCGCGGGTCATCTTCTTGTCGGTGACCTTGCCCAGTTCGATGATGTGATCGACGACCTTGTTCTCGAAGATCGGGGCGCGGAGGCTGGCGAGAGCCTGCGGGTTCTTGCGGTAGTAGTCGTAAACCTGCTGTTCCTGGCCGGGGAAGCGGCGAACTTCGGCGATGAGCGCCTGCTGGTGCTCTTCGTCGGTCACCTGCACTTCGTTCTGGTTGCCGATCTCGGCGACGACGAGGCCGAGGCGCACGCGGCGCTCGGCAATGCGCTTGTACTGTTCCTTGGCGGCTTCCTCGGTCGTGCCTTCGTCTTCGAAGGACCGGCCGTGATGCTCGATCTCGTGCACGACGCGCTGCCAGATGGTGTTGAATTCGGCGTCAACCAGCTGGGCCGGAACGTCGAACTTGTGGCCATCGTCCAGGGCGTCCAGAACCTGACGCTTCATGTGCTGGCGGCCCATCGAGGCGAGGGCGTTTTCCATCTGGTCGCGGACGGCCTTGCGCAGCGCGGCAACGTCTTCGAGGCCAAGCTTCTTCGCGAAGTCGTCGTCCAGTTCGCCGGCATTGGGGCCGTCGACATGCAGGACCGTGACGTCGAACACGGCCTTCTTACCGGCCAGATCGGCGTTCTGGTAATCCTTGGGGAAGGTCACCTTGACTTCGCGGGTCTCGCCCTTCTTGGCGCCGATCAGCTGCTCTTCGAAGCCGGGGATGAATTCACCCGAGCCGATGGTCAGGTGCGCATGGTCGGACGAGCCGCCATCGAATTCCTTGCCATCGATCTTGCCCACGAAGGAAAGACCGAGGTAGTCGCCGTTCTCGACGACGGCATCATCGCCCTTGTTGGTGTAGCCGCGGTTCTGGGCGAAGACGCGGTTCACTTCCTTCTCGACTTCCTCGTCGGAGACTTCAACGACGGGCTTGGAGAGCTTGACGCCCTTGATGTCCATCAGGGTGACGGCCGGGAGGATTTCGTATTCGACTTCAAAGGCGAGATCGGCCTTGCCGTCCAGCACGTCATTGATGACGCCCTGGTCCTGCGGCAGGTCAACCTTGGGCTGGGCGGCAGCGCGTTCTTCGCGCTTGTCCAGCGTGTCGGACACGGTCGCGTTGATCGCGTCGGTCATGACTTCGGACATGGCCGAACGGCCATAGACCTTCTTGAGGTGCGCGGTCGGCACCTTGCCGGGGCGGAAGCCCTTGATATTGGCCTGGCCCTTGATCTCTTCGAGCTTGGCGTCGAGGCGCGAATTGAGATCCGCGGCCGGAATGGTGACGCTCAGCTTGCGCTTGAGGCCTTCGTTGAGGGTTTCGGTTACCTGCATTGGGGTTGATCCCGTCTTGATTCAATCACGTTCGGCCGAGGCCGCTATGGTGCGGGTGAGAGGACTCGAACCTCCACGCCTTGCGGCGCTGGAACCTAAATCCAGTGCGTCTACCAATTCCGCCACACCCGCAAGGGTCCCCGTCGGCCGGGTTGGCGTTGCATCTATATGAAGAGCGGGGGGCAGTCAAAGCCTAGCTTGGCGATTTGGCGGGAATGAAGAAGACCTTTTCGATAAGGCCGTCCACGATCTCGAAGATCACCGCCGTCTCCACCGGCTCGGGGCCGAGGCCATGGATCAGTTCGTGGTCGATGACCTTGTTGCCCACGACAATCCGCGCGAGCAGGTCGGCGCGCAGACCCTCATGCACGAAGCGGTTTGTGGCATAGTGGGCGGCAAAGGCGGCCTTGCCATCGAGCATGAGCGCCATGTCGGGCAGACGATAGGCCCGGACGGTTTCCGCAAAAGGGATCAGGAATTGCTCCAGATTCCGGGCATTGTAGGCATCAAGCTGGGCCTGCACGCATTCAACTGGCGTCATTTTGGTCATTTCTGGCATCCTGGTGCTCGGATAGAAGCCGGCATATGGGCAAAAAATGGGCAATGAGCTCATTTATGCATCACAAGACTGGATTCACCGCGAGCGCCGTGGTCGGCTATCTGGCATCAAGTCTTTGTATTAGCAGGTCTTTCAGGCTTTGGGCAGAGCTGGCACAGGCCGTGCATACAGTTGGGGCGGTAACTGCCGAAAACGGCCAGCGGAGGCTAGCGTGAAAAAGATCGAGGCTATCGTAAAGCCATTCAAGCTCGACGAAGTCAAAGAAGCACTGCAGGAAGTTGGCCTGCAGGGCATCACCGTGACCGAGGCCAAGGGTTTCGGGCGCCAGAAGGGCCATACCGAGCTCTATCGCGGCGCTGAATATGTGGTGGATTTCCTGCCCAAGGTGAAAGTCGAAGTCGTTTGCCCCGACGATCTGGCCGAAAAGGCGATCGAGGCGATCCGCGCTGCTGCGCAAACCGGTCGCATCGGCGACGGCAAGATCTTCGTCTACTCCATCGAGCAGGCCATCCGTATCCGTACCGGCGAATTCGGCGACGACGCGCTCTAAGGCGCTCCGTTTAGCCACGCCACCAACCAGCAACAAGCATTTCGTTAGACAGGGGAAGACCTGATGACCACCGCAGCCGACATTATCCAGCGCATGAAGGACGAGAACATCAAGTATCTCGACGTGCGTTTCACCGACCTGCGCGGCAAGCTGCAGCACGTCACCATGGACGCGTCGGTCGTCGATGCCGACATGTTCGAAGATGGCGTCATGTTCGACGGCTCCTCGATCGCGGGCTGGAAGGCCATCAACGAGTCCGACATGGTGCTGATGCCCGATCCGAACTCGGCCTATATCGACCCGTTCTTTGCGGCCTCGACCCTCGCCATCAACTGCGACATTCTCGAGCCCAACACCTACCAGCCCTACAATCGCGACCCGCGCTCGATCGCCAAGAAGGCCGAAGCCCTGGTCAAGTCCTCCGGTATCGGTGACTCGGTCGTGTTCGGCCCCGAGCCCGAATTCTTCATCTTCGACGACGTGAAGTATTCCAACACCACCTACAAGGTGGGCTTCTCCGTCGACCACTCGGAACTGCCGACCAACAATGACGCCGACTATGAAGGCGGCAATAACGGCCACCATATCGGCCTCAAGAAGGGCTACTTCCCGGTTCCCCCGCTGGACAGCGCCCAGGACATGCGCGGTGAGATGCTCGAAGCCATGGGCTCGATGGGCGTCATCATCGAGAAGCACCACCACGAAGTGGCCTCGGCCCAGCATGAGCTCGGCCTCAAGTTCAAGCCGATGATCCAGTCGGCCGACGACGTGCTGATCTACAAGTATGCCGTCCAGCAGGTTGCCAATGCCTATGGCAAGACCGCGACCTTCATGCCCAAGCCGGTCTACGGCGACAACGGCTCGGGCATGCACTGCCACCAGTCGATCTGGAAGGACGGCAAGCCGCTCTTCGCCGGTGACCAGTATGCCGGTCTCTCGATGGAGTGCCTCTACTACATCGGCGGCGTCATCAAGCACGCCAAGGCCATCAACGCCTTCACCAACCCGACCACCAACTCCTACAAGCGTCTGGTGCCGGGCTTCGAAGCCCCCGTGCTGCTGGCCTACTCGGCCCGTAACCGTTCGGCTTCCTGCCGTATCCCCTTCGGCCAGTCGCCGAAGTCCAAGCGCGTCGAAGTGCGTTTCCCCGATCCGCTGGCCAACCCGTACCTCGCCTTCACGGCGCTGCTGATGGCTGGCCTCGACGGCATCAAGAACAAGATCCACCCGGGCGACCCGATGGACAAGGACCTCTACGAGCTGCCCAAGGAAGAGCTCAAGGAGATCCCGACCGTGTCCGGTTCGCTCCGCGAAGCCCTCGAAGCCCTCGACAAGGGTCGCGACTTCCTCAAGGTCGGCGGCGTCATGGACGACGATTTCATCGACAGCTACATCGAGCTCAAGATGCAGGAAGTGATCAAGTTCGAGCACACCCCGCACCCGGTCGAGTACGAAATGTACTACTCCGCCTAAGTGGTTCTGGTTTGAATGGGAAAGGGGCCTTTCGGGGCCCCTTTTCTTTTGCCGGTGACCTGCCGCCAAAGCAAGGCGGCCCGCCCCGACCAGGAACGAGCCGCCAAGATCAGGTTGCCGATCGTTTGCGGTTACACGGCCTTGAAGGTGCGGCGCATCACCTCGCGCCATTCGTCCGGCGCCTCCAGCAGGCCTTCGATATTGTCCGCGCTCTGTGGCTCGAAAAAGCGAACGGCAAAGCCGAAATCGAAGAGGCGCACGACCTCGCCGGTCACCCTGCCGACCGTGACGATCTCACCCACCGAAGGCTGGAACGCTGCCGAGACGGCTGCGCCCGAAATCGAGTAGTCGACGATAAGGCAGGGCTGGGACCAATTGTCCGGCCGCGCAATGACGGTGCGCGGATTGCTCGGCATCACGCGCTGCGCTGTCCGTCGGTCGCTGCTTGTCGTCCACAGTTTCTCGCTGAAGCTGGTGATCCGCGCGTTGAGCGCTTCGCGAGCAGCATCGTCCTGCTCGAACTGCATCTCGAACCCGTCCTCATATTGGCGCGAAACCGTGCCATTGAGAGTGCCGAACGAGGTGAAGCTGGCCGAGACCGCTTCTCCAACCTGTGGAATGACGGGTGCCGTCACCCGCAGGCTATCGCTGCCGATCATGCGCAGGCGACAGGCAAACAGGTTGATGCCTGGATGCGTGGGTTGCGCACCGATGACATAGCGCCCGGCCACGGTGGCAATGCCGTGCAACGCGATCGTGGGACGTTCCAGAACTTCGGACACTGCCGACCTCCCTCTGGGTGATCGAAGCAGGATGCCAACAGCCCATCAACGCAGTCTTGTGGGAATGGATCGCATTTTAGGGAACGCGATGTCCGCCTCGCGACAGGTCAGTCGGCCGGTGGCCTTATCACGGATTCGAGGTCCTCGAATTCCTGCGGCTGGATGAATTGCAGCGCAAAACCCACTTCCAGGTGCCGTACGACGCGTCCGACCACGCGGCCCAGCGCCATGGGCATGCCAAGTTCCGGCCAGAAATGCGCCGAAACCGCAGCGCCGGAGCGCGAGACGTCGATGATGAAGCAGGGAACCTGCTGGCCATCGGCAAGGAATATGGTGCTGCGTGGATCGCGCGGCAGGATGCGCCGGTGCTCGCGCTTGTCCGGCACCTGGGCGTGGACGTGGCGCTTCTGCCAGTCGATCTTGGCGGCGAGCTTCTCTCGCTCGCCATCGGTCAGTTGAATGTCGGCCACAAAGCCGGAGGCCAGGCGGCGGGTGATGCGGCCCCGCAGGATGCCGAATTCGTTGAAATGCGAGGCGACGGTCTCGCCTTCCTTGCCCACGACCGGCCCCACGGCAACCAGCATGCGCGTGGATATGGAGCACAGGCGACAGGCATAGACCGGCAGTTTCTCGTCCGGTGTGCTGCGACGGTCCGGAAGCGCATAGCGGCCCGCCAGCGCCCCGATAAATCGCACATCGCTCAAGCTTGAGGACGCCCGGAGACTCTCGTCTACCAGAGCGGCGGATAGCGACATGGGTCTCCCCTCCCAAATTGCCCACACCGGTGAAAACTCTATGGGTGAGTCCTTAAGGAGTTCTCCCAATCCTTGTTCCCATGCGGGGCCTGCCGTAAATTTGTCGCTAATCCGAAGCCTCGCAATTTTTCCAATCGCCCATTTGAATCGAATTGCCATGTCATTTGCGCCGCAAAACGCACTTCTCACGCCGGCGCAAATGGCCGAGGCCGACCGGCTGGCCATCGCCGCAGGTATTCCATCGCTGGCCCTGATGGAGGCCGCGGGGCGTGCTGTGGCCGAGCGGATAGAGGCCGGATATCCAAGGGCCCCCATCCTGGTAGCCTGCGGGCCTGGCAACAATGGGGGCGATGGCTTCGTCGTCGCACGCTTGCTGAAGGAGAATGGCTGGCCGGTTCGGCTCTGGCTTTCGACAGAGGTCGGGGCGCTCAAGGGCGATGCCGCCGAGATGGCCGGGCGCTGGCAAGGTCCGGTCGAGACAGGTCCGGTTCCCGACTTTTCCGACGCGAGCCTCGTTGTTGACGCCATCCTTGGGGCGGGCCTCGATCGGGACGTAGCGGGCCGGCTCGCTGCCGCTATCGAGGCCATCAACGCCTCCGGCGTGCCCGTGGTCAGCGTTGACGTGCCCAGCGGTATCGACGGCGCCACTGGTGAAGTGCGTGGCACTGCCATCATGGCTCGTGACACTGTCACCTTCTTCCGTCGGAAGCCGGGCCATCTGCTGCTTCCCGGTCGCGGACGTTGCGGCGCCACGCATCTGGCCCAGATCGGCATTCCGGACTCGGTTCTCGATGCCATCTCCAGCCAAACCTGGGAAAACGGTCCAAGCCTCTGGAGCCTGCCACAGCTCAGCAACGATAAGCACAAATTCGACCGGGGCCATGTCCTGGTGGTCTCCGGCGGGCCGCTGCAGACGGGCGCAGCGCGGCTTGCCGCCATGGGCGCCTTCCGGAGCGGCGCAGGGCTCGTGACCCTCACCGGGGCCGAAGCGGCCTTGCGCGTTCACGCCAACCACGTCACCGCCATCATGCTGCGCGCTGCCGAGACGACCGACGACCTGGCCGGCATCCTGGCTGACAGGCGAATAGGTGCGGCCGTCATCGGGCCGGCCGCTGGAATCGGCGAAGGGACGCGGCGCAATGTGGATGTGCTGCTACGCTCGTCTGCCGCGCTGGTGCTCGACGCAGACGCCCTCACCAGCTTCGCCGATCAGCCCGCACAGCTCTGGGCTACCATCAGCGAGCGGCAGGCTGCCGTGGTCCTGACGCCGCACGAAGGCGAGTTTGCGCGGCTTTTTGGCGATCTGGCGGGTGACAAACTTGCCCGCGCCCGCGCCGCCGCAGCGCGTTCCGGCGCCGTCGTGATCCTGAAAGGTAGCGACACGGTGATTGCCGCCCCGGACGGCCAGGCTGCCATAAACGCCAACGCGCCGCCTTGGCTGGGCACGGCCGGGGCTGGCGACGTCCTGGCCGGAATGGTCGCAGGACTCATGGGGCAGGGGATGGCAGCCTTCCAGGCCGCCTGCGCCGGTGTGTGGCTACATGCCGAGGCCGCCAACCGGTTTGGCGGGACCGGCATGTTGAGTGAAGACCTGCCGGGCCTACTGCCGGCTGTCCTGCAGGCGCTGCACGGGCCTGCGCGGTCCGCTCCTGCCACAAGCTGACGTCACTGCGGGGTCTGATAGTCCGTATCGGGCCGCTTGTCGAAGACACGACCCCACCCTACATCAAGCCGTCATCGTGGGTCCGGGCCGGCGCCTGGAGCTTCGTAAGGCGCGGCATATCCATCTGGAGCGAACCCATGAACAAGGCCCTCGTTGTCATCCTTGCGGCCGTCATGCTCGATGCCGTCGGCATTGGGCTCATTTTTCCCATCCTTCCTGCGCTGCTGCGTGAAGTCGGGCACACGACCGACATCGCCACCATTTTGGGCGTGATGCTGGCGCTCTATTCTGCCTGCCAGTTCCTGTTCTCGCCAGTTCTGGGCGTGCTCAGCGACCGCTTCGGACGCCGGCCGGTCCTTCTCGTCTCCCTTGCCGGCGCCGCCATCGACTATATCGTCATGGCCTTCGCGCCCGAACTCTGGTTGCTGGTGATCGGTCGCGCCATCGCCGGCATTACCAGCGCCAACATGGCGGTGGCGACCGCCTACCTCACCGACATTTCGACTGAGGAACAGCGGGCGAAGCGCTTCGGCCTGCTCCATGCCATGTTCGGCATCGGCTTCATCATCGGTCCGGTCATCGGCGGGATCCTCGGGGACATCTGGTTGCGGTCGCCATTCCTGGTGGCAGCCCTTCTCAACGCTGCGAACTTCGCGCTTGCCCTCTTCGTGCTACCCGAGTCGCGCCCCGGTAAGCGGGAGGCGCGCTTCACTTGGGACACGCTCAACCCGTTCAAGCCGCTGGCCTGGGCCCTGACGTTCAAGACTCTCATCCCGCTCATGGCCATCTATCTGGTGATGAACCTGGTCGGCACCGTCTATGGCACGACCTGGGCCATCTACAGTGAGGACGTGTTTGCCTGGAACGGCATGATGATCGGCCTGTCGCTCGGTGCCTTCGGTGTCTTCCATGCGCTGGCCCAGGCCTTCCTGACCGGCCCTGCCGTGGCGCGGCTGGGCGAACGCTGGGCCCTGATCGTCGGCATGGGATTTGAAACCGGTGCCATGCTGACCCTGGCCTTTGCCACCCAGGGCTGGATCCTGTTTGCCATGGCGCCAGTCTTTGCATTGGGCGGTATCGGCATGCCGGCGCTTCAGTCCCTGACGACAAGACAGGTGGATTCGAACCGCCAGGGCCAGCTGCAGGGCGTGCTGGCAAGCCTGGTGAGCCTTGCCTCGGTCTTCGGGCCGATCTTCTTCAGCTTTGTCTATAATGGCCTGCGCCCAAGCTGGCCGGGTGCCATTTGGCTGGTGGCGATCTGCATCTACCTGCTGGCACTTCCGCTGATGGCAGGCATTCGGCGGCCTGCTTCCGCGCCCGCCAATGAGGCGGCATAGCAAAAAGGGGACAATCCCCGGCAAACCGGGGATTTGGGGTTATCCGGGCTTGCAGGGGTGAATTTTCCGGTCCATTAACAGCTTTGCACCGTCGGGCCGTCGAAAACCCCCGGATTTCCTTGCGTTCTACGCAGAATCGCCAAAGGTTGTCCGCGTTTTCGTTCGCCAGAGACGGCGGGCATTCACTGTGAGGAAACGCTATGAACAAAAACGATCTGGTTGGCGTCGTTGCCGACAAGGCGACGATCACCAAGGCACAGGCCGCCGAAGCGGTTGACGCAGTGTTCGAAGCCATTACCGCTGCTCTCAAGGGCGGTGACGAAGTGCGTCTGGTCGGTTTCGGCACCTTTGCCGTGTCCCAGCGCAAGGCTTCCACCGGTCGCAACCCTGCCACCGGCGCCGAGATTCAGATTCCGGCTTCGAACCAGGCCAAGTTCAAGCCCGGCAAGGGCCTCAAGGACGCGATCAACTAAGATCGTCCCTCTGCCTGGTTTGGCAATCGGCCCCGCGCGTATTTCGCCGGGGCCGTTTTCATTCCCCGCAATTGCCTGTTGACGGGCAGGGGCCGGCACCCTAATCAGGGCGCCATTGACTTGCCGCTTCAAGCGCAAGGGCGATTAGCTCAGTTGGTAGAGCGCCTCGTTTACACCGAGGATGTCGGCGGTTCGAGTCCGTCATCGCCCACCATCTTGCATTCATGCGGTGCTTTTCCTGTCAGTTTTGGGCCAGTGGCGTACGTTTTGCTTCGTGTGCGTCGTGAGGTTTTGTCGCTTACGCGATGGAAAGACGAGGCTTTCCGGTGCGCTGTCAGGTTATTCACGAAAATGTCGCGTGGAGCATTCCGGTCGCTTGACTTCGATTGGGGCGGTCGATAAACGGACACCACGTTGCGCGAACGACCAGTTCGCAAGCGCTGCGGGAGTAGCTCAGTTGGTTAGAGCGCCGGCCTGTCACGCCGGAGGTCGCGGGTTCGAGCCCCGTCTCTCGCGCCACTTCTCTCGAAGTGTAGCTGCAGACAAACGTAGGCATTGCTGGCCTTACCAGCGACCGCAAAAGCTGCGGGAGTAGCTCAGTTGGTTAGAGCGCCGGCCTGTCACGCCGGAGGTCGCGGGTTCGAGCCCCGTCTCTCGCGCCACCCTTCCCGGGGTTTGCGCACTTGATCCCTCAAATTGCTGAAGACCTGCCAGGCACTCGCCTATCCTCAATGAGGATGGGGCAAGTCGCTTTCCCCTTCGATCAGATCGAGGGGCATGACCCGGCGCACCACGCCCAGGGGGTAGTGTTCCTGGTAGGCTGGCATGGTGGCCAATAGCGCTTCTGCCAGGTCGATACCCAACTCGCGCAGGGACAGGTAGAAGCAGGTGAGCTTGGGGTCGAGATACTGCGAATTGGTGCTGTGTCGCCCGATGATGGCCAGATCCTGGCCAGGTCGTATGCCGCAGTCATAGAGCCCGCGATAGAGGCCCACTGTGAGCATTTCGTTGGTCAGGATGAAGCCGGTCGGGCGGCGGTCCGGCGGCATGGCGGCGATCCTTTCGCCGATTTCGTGCCCGCCCCGGTCATTTGGATAGGCGCGGAAGATGAGCTCGGGGTCAAACTCGAGCCCGTGGCGGGCCAGCGCCTCGCGATAGCTGTCGATGAAGATGAACCCAAGATTGGTGTCATCGATCGGCGCGAAGACGCCAATGCGGCGATGGCCCTTGGCCACCAGGCGATCAACGCCACTCTGCGCCATGCCTTCGAAATCAAGGTCCAACCAGGGATGGCCAGCATCGGTGAGGCTGCGACCCAGTGCAATGAAGGGAATGTTTCTCTCGGCAAGGTAGTCGATACGATGGTCGTGACGCTTGGTGGCCGAAATGATGAGCCCGTCGACGAATCCGCGTGCAACGACGCGCTGTAGGTAGGCGTCCGGATCCTCCTCCGAGGAACAGAGCAGCACCACCAGATCGAGCTGGTGACGAGCGCAGACCGTCTGCACGCCGTCGAACACGCTCATGAAGAAGACGTCGCCTTCGCCCGTGATCTGCGTACCAGTCTGCATCATGAACCCGATGACGCCCGTAGACCCCTTGCGCAGCGATCGGCCGGCCTGGTTCGGAACGTATCCGAGCTCGGCCGCGGCCTCCAGGACACGCTTGCGAGTCTCTTCATTGACGTCCGGCTTGCCATTGAGCGCCCGCGAAACCGTGCCGATGGACACATTCAAGTGCTGCGCCAGGCGCCTGATTCCACTCATCTTTCGAATTGCTCCCCAACCGACGCCGGCGTGTCTCAGAAACGTTTACGATTTCCCATTGACACACCATGCCTCCCGATAATAGCGTCGTAAACGTTTACGGGACAGCGCTCAATGATGCCGCACAAGACGGCACCCGAGCGCGAAAGTCCAGAGGGAGGTTACCTTGGCATTCAAGGCGGTGCTCGTCGGTTGCGGCGGCATGTCCAAAGGTTGGCTCACGGCCATTACCAGCCATCCTCTGCTCGAGGGCAGGGTGGAAATGGTCGGTCTCGTCGACCTGGACCGCGCTACGGCGGAAGCCCGCGCCGCCGAATTCGGCCTCGAAGCGGCAGCGATCGGCACGGACCTCGATGCAGTTCTGGCCCAAACCAAGCCGGACCTGCTTTTCGACGTGGTCGTTCCCCCGGCTCGCGCCGGGGTGGTAGAATCCGGCCTCGGCCACGGCTGCCATGTGCTGAGCGAAAAGCCAATGGCCACCAGCATAGCCGAGGCGAGGGCCATGGTCGCCCGGGCGCGAGGCCTGGGACGCGTCCACGCCGTTGTGCAGAATCGGCGATTTATCTCCGGTGTCCGTCGCCTGCGCCGACTGATCGAGAGCGGCACGCTGGGCGAATTGACCAGCCTTAACTGCGACTTTTTCATAGGCGCACATTTCGGCGGCTTCCGCGAAGAGATGGACAACGTCCTGCTGCTCGACATGGCCATCCATACGCTGGATGCCGCCCGCTACATGTCGGGCAAGACGCCGCGTGCCGTCTATTGCCTCGAAACCAATCCCCCCGGTTCCTGGTACCGGCATGGCGCCGCAGCCAATGCCATCTTCGAGTTCGACGACAATGTCGTCTTCAACTATCGCGGTTCCTGGGCGGCCGAAGGCGCCAATACAAGTTGGGAAAGCGCCTGGCGCATCGTCGGCACCAAAGGCACGGTCCTCTGGGACGGTGCGGACCAATTCCTCGCGCGCGTTGTCACTGGCGATAGCGGCTTCTTCCGCGACCTCCAGGATATCGAGGTTCCTGCCCCTGCCGACGAGGACCAGACGCATGGCCATGCCAGCGTCATAGCCGATTTCCTTGACGCCATCGAAACCGGCCGCACACCGGAAACCCACGGCGCCGACAATATCAAGAGCCTCGCCATGGTCTTTGCCGCGATCGAAAGCGCCAAGGCCGGCCAGCGCATGCCCATTTTCACCTGAAGGATTGTTTCGTGACCAACCCCGCCAAAGCCATTCGCATCGGCACCATGATCCAGGCCTCGGCCGGCAAGGCCCCTGAGAATATCGCTGCCATAGCCGATCTGGGCTTCGAGAGTTTCGAGCCGTTCTTTTGGCAGACCACAAACGGGCAGGACCTGGCCGAGTTGGGCAAGCGCTGCCGCGACGCCATCGGGGACCGCGATATCACCGTTTCCACCCTCGGCATGTTCGGCAATCCGCTCGAAGACCAGGAGATGGACCGCCAGACGCTGCAGGGCTGGAAGGACTGCATCGACAACGCCCACCATTTCGGCGCCACCTGCGTGGCGGGCTTCACCGGCCGCATCCGTAACAAGCCGCTGACCGATAGCCTGCCGCGCTACAAGCAGGTGTGGTCGGACCTTGCCAAGCGCGCCGCCGACAAGGGTGTCAAGATTGCCTTCGAGAACTGCGCCATGGACGGCAATTGGCAGACCGGCGACTGGAACATCGCCCATAATCCCGACGCCTGGGAACTGATGTTCAACGAGACACCGGACGACAATATCGGGCTCGAATGGGAGCCCTGCCACCAGATGGTCTACCTGATCGACCCGGTGCCGCAGATCCGCAAATGGGCGCACAAGTTCTTCCATATCCACGGCAAGGACGCGACCATCCGCTGGGACGTGATCAAGGAGCACGGCGTTTTCGGCAAGGAGAAGTTCGTGTTCATGCGTACCCCCGGCTTCGGGGACAGCAACTGGACCGACATCATCAGCGAACTGCGCCTGGCCGGCTATTCCGGTTCGATCGACATCGAGGGTTGGCATGACCCGGTCTATCGCGACGCGCTTGAAATGACCGGACAGGTCCGCGCGCTCAACTATCTCAAGGATTGCCGCGGCGGCGACTACGTCGATCTCAACTCGCTTTATGCGGGCGGCGATCCGTCGCTGGCACGCGTCTGAAGCTGGCTGCGGGCAGGGGGCCCGCTGCCAGAAATGAACTGAATTCCACGACCCGCCGGGAGGGCCGGTCGATGGTTTTGCGGATGGTCCGCACGTTTGGGAGGAAACTAGAAATGAAACTTTCGAGACTAGCCGTCCTCGCAACGCTGGCACTCTCCAGCGCTGCGATGTTCTCACTACCCGCCGCCGCTCAGGTCACGCTCAAGATGTGGTCGATCGACGGCGACAACGGCCTCTACACCAAGCTGGTGGAGGACTTCAACGCATCCCAGAGCGACATCGTCGTCGAGAGCCGGCTGGTGCCGTTCGACGACCTGGTGAACGAGGCTCTCAAGGCATTTGCCACCGGCCAGGCGCCCGATCTCATCTCGCTCGACAACCCGGACTTTGCCCTGTTCTCGTCGCGCGGTGCGATGCTCGACATCACCGACCGGGTCGCCAACTCCGAAGTGATCGACACCAGCGTCTACTACGAAGGTCCGCTGGCTTCCGCCTCCTGGGATGGGAAGCTCTATGGCCTGCCCAAGGCAACCAACACCATCGCGCTCTTCTATAATAAGGACCTGTTCGCCAAGGCCGGCCTGACGGAGCCGCCCGAGACCTGGGACGAACTGCTCGACTATGCGCGCAAGCTCAACGACCCGGCCAACAATGTCTATGGCATCACCTGGTCGGCCCGTGCCGGCGAAGAAGGCACCTTCCAGTTCCTGCCATGGGTGCAGATGGGCGGCGGCTCGTTCAAGGAAGTCAACACGCCCGGTGCCGTCAAGGCGCTCGAAATCTGGAAGACCATGATCGACGAGAAGCTCGCCAGCCAGGACGTGCTGAGCCAGGGTCAGTGGGATTCCACCGGCACGTTCAATGCCGGCAACGCGGCCATGGCCATTTCCGGACCGTGGGAGCTGGGCCGTATGGCGACCGACGCCAAGTTCGACTGGGGCGTGGCCCTGCTGCCGACTGAAACCGAAGGTGGCCCGCGCTCCTCGGCCATGGGTGATTTCAACCTGGGCATCTTTGCCAATACGCAGCACCCGGACGAGGCCTTCAAGGTCATCGAGTACTTTGCTTCGCAGAGCGACCGCCTGTTCCCGGAATTCTCCAACATTCCGGCCCGCAGCGATATTGCCTTGCCGTCCACGGGCGATGCGCGCACCGATGCGGCCCTGCTGGTCTTCCAG
This sequence comes from uncultured Devosia sp., assembly GCA_946480655.1. The sequence continues at coordinate 14,142 of CAMLKN010000006.1, forward strand.
GAGCAGCTGCAATACGCCCAGCCGCGTGGTCCGCACCCGGAATGGCAGAAGATCTCCAAGGCCATCTATGACGCGTTCCAGGCGGCCCTGACCGGTCAGATGTCACCCAAGGACGCTCTCGACCAGGCCCAGGCGACGATCTCGGGCATTGTCGGCTAAGGTTCCTCCCTGACTGGGCCGGCCGGAGCGATCCGGCCGGCCATATTGATCTTCGCGGAGGCGAGATGTTCCGGTTTTTCAACAGCATGCGCGACGGTGTCGGGTTTGACCTGATCCTGGTCGGTGCCGCCCTGGTCTTCCTCGTGGCGCTGGCAGGCCTGCCCCTGGTCTACAACGTGCTGATGAGTTTTCAGCAGGTGGACATGTTCACCCTGGGAACCCTGATCCGGCCGTGGGCGGGGTTTGACAACTATGTCGCGGTGGTGCGTGAGCCCGCATTCTGGCTCGTGACCAGAAACACCCTGATCTTCGTATTCGCCTCGATGGCTGGTCAGTTCGTCATCGGCTTCGGCCTCGCCCTGTTCTTTGCACAGAATTTTCCGGGTGCGGCGACCATTCGCGGCCTGTTCCTGGTTTCCTGGGTCATGCCCGGGCTGGTTGTAGGCGCGATCTGGAGCTGGATCCTCTCGGGCGATTTCGGTGTGCTCAACACCATCCTGCGGTCGCTTGGGCTGATCGATGGGATCGTGTTCTGGAAATCGGACCCCAACTATTCCATCTGGGCCGTGGTCATCGCCAATATTTGGCTGGGCACCGCCTTCAACATGCTGCTGTTGGCCGTTGGCCTCGCCGCCATTCCGCGCGACCTGTACGAGGCGGCAGAACTCGATGGTGCCAACGCTTTCCAGCGCTTCTGGACCATCACGCTGCCCATGATGCGCTCGACGATTGGCGCCGTGCTGTCGTTGGGCCTGATCGGCACGCTGCAGCAGTTCGACCTGTTCCCGGCCATAACCGAGGGTGGGCCAGCCAATACCTCGACCGTTGCCGGCTACTGGTCCTGGCAGATGAGCTTTCAGCTTTATGACTTTGCCAAGGGAGCGACGATTTCGGTGATGATGTTCCTGCTCGTGCTGTTCGCCTCGGTGATCTATGTGCGTTCGACCCGCCATGAGGTGCGCGGATGACCCGCCCTTACGTTCCCTGGCTGCTGCTGGCGCTGGCGCTGGCGCTGGCGGCGCTGTACCTGTTTCCGCTCTACTGGATGTATGTGACGAGCCTTAAGTCCGCGTCGGAAATCTACTTCAATCCGCCGACTTTCTGGCCGCTTGCACCCGATACCAGCATCTACCCCGGCGTCTGGTTCGGGCGGGGCATGCCCGGCTTCCTGTGGAATTCGGTGATCATCGCCTCGGGCGTGACCGCCATCACGGTGATCCTGGGCACGGGCTGTGCCTATGTGCTGGCGCGCTATCGGAGCGTCTGGGTGGATATCGGACTGTTCCTGATCCTGATGCTGCAGGTGCTGCCTGCCTCGGTGATGATCACGCCGCTGTTCGTGGGATTCAACCAGATCGGGCTGCTGCACTTTCCGCGCACGGCGGTGGTGCTGGCGGCGGCGGCCAAGGCCATGCCGTTCTTCGTGGTGCTGGTGCGCGCCACCTTCATGAGCGTGCCACGCGAGCTTGAAGAAGCGGCACTGGTGGATGGCAATTCGCGCGTGGGTGCCTTCTTCTCGATTGTGCTGCCGCTCGCCCGCAACGGCATCCTCGTCTGCGCCATCCTCACCTTCATGAGCGCGTTCGGGGAGTACATCTATTCCAAGTCGATCATCCAGGAAAAAGGCCTCCAGCCGGCCAGCGTGGGCCTGGCAAGCTTCCTGGGTCCGAACTCTTCGGACTGGAACTCCATCATGGCCTATTCGGCAATCTACGTGACACCGATCCTGGCCATCTTCGTTCTTCTGCAGCGCCGCATCGTCTCCGGCCTCACCTCGGGAGCCCTCAAATGAGTGCACAGATCGAGCTCACCAACATCGACAAGCACTATGGGGCGTTCCATGCGCTCAAGAATGTGAGCCTTTCGATAGAGAAGGGCACTTTCGTGGCCCTGGTTGGCCCCTCGGGCTGCGGCAAGTCCACCCTGCTGCGATCCATAGCTGGACTGGAGACAATCACCTCCGGTTCCCTCAGGATCGCCGGGGAGACCATGACCGGGGTCCCGCCGCGCAAGCGCGACGTGGCCATGGTGTTCCAGAGCTATGCGCTCTACCCGCACATGACGGTCGAGGAGAACCTGACCTATTCGCTGCGGCTGCATGGCGTGGGCAAGGCGGAAGCCAGGGCGAAGGCGGCCGAAGTCGCAGTGACCACGGGCCTTTCGGCGCTGCTCAAGCGCTATCCGCGCGAGCTTTCCGGCGGCCAGCGTCAGCGCGTCGCCATGGGGCGGGCGATCATTCGCAATCCCAAGGCTTTCCTCTTCGACGAGCCGCTTTCCAATCTCGACGCCGCGCTGCGCGTCCATATGCGCAAGGAAATCCGCGCCCTGCATGACCGGCTCGGCGCCACTTCGGTCTATGTGACGCATGACCAGATCGAGGCCATGACCATGGCCGACCATGTCGTGGTGATGCGTGATGGCGTCATCGAGCAGCAGGGCAGTCCGCTTGAACTGTACGACTCGCCTGCCACGCGCTTCGTGGCCGGCTTCATCGGGTCGCCGGCCATGAACTTCGTGCCGGGCGAGACCAGCGCCGATGGCGCCAGCGTGGCGCTCGACATTCCCGGGGCCCAGCCGCTGCCGCTGGGGCGCACAGTCGACGGCGGGCGCAAGGTCACTGTCGGGCTGAGGCCGGAACACCTGACGCTCACCGATCCGTCCCAGGCGCATTTGGTGCTGGACGTCGCCGTCGTCGAATCGACCGGCTCCCTGACCTATGTGACGACGAGGGGGGACGACGGCCTGACCATTGTCCTGACCGGCCGCAGCGATCTGCGGGCAGGGGAGCGGATCGGACTGGCCATCGCTCCCGGGCACGTCCATCTGTTCGACAGGGAGTCGGAACTGGCACTGTGATCCGGCCTTCATATCGCCGTGAGGCAGGTGAAACCGCGTAACTTTGGGCGCATGCTCTCCGTATATGCTGTCAGACAAATAGGGAGACGTCCGACAGATGCGCATGAGCGATTTCACTATCACGGCGGCCGCAGGGCTTCGCCGCCGCGCTGTACTTTTTGGTCTGGCGGCGCTGCCGGCCCTTTCCGTGACGCTTCGACCGGGCGCGGTCGCTGCCCAGGAAAAGCCGGTGGTCATTCCTCCGCCGGCGGTTGACCTCGAGGAAACGGGAAACAAGTCGACGGCAATCTTTGCCGGCGGCTGCTTCTGGGGCGTCCAGGGCGTGTTCCAGCGGGTCAGGGGCGTGCTCAATGCCGTATCCGGCTATGCCGGAGGCGCCGCCGAAACTGCCACCTATGACCTCACCACGCGTGGCGACACCGGACACGCCGAAACGGTCGAGATCACCTACGATCCGAGCCAGGTCAGCTATGGCGAACTGCTGCACGTGTTCTTTTCGGTGGCACATAATCCCACCCAACTGAATTTTCAGGGCCCGGATCGCGGCACCCAGTACCGCTCCGCCATCTTCGTTCGCTCGCGCGAGGAAGAGGATGTCGCGCGCGCCTATATCGCGCAGCTCGATGCAACGGGCCTGTTCGAAGGCCCGATCGTGACCACGCTCGAGCCGTTTGAAGCCTTCTATCCGGCCGAACAATACCACCAGGACTTCCTGACCCTGAACCCGGACTGGCCCTATATCGTCGTGCACGACCTGCCCAAGATCGCTGCGCTCGAGGCCATCTTTCCGGACAAGTTCCGGGCGGAGCCCGTACTTGTCGGCATGCTGCCGACGACGTGAGGCCGCTGCTGTGGCCTCGCTGCCACACTGCCGGCCTGTCTCATTCTGGCCCTATGAGGGTCCGGTTTTGGCCCGCAAAGGCCAGCAAATACAGGGCCGTGGCAGCGCGGCCGACGAGAGGATTCGACGCCTGGCGGGCGCCGCGTGCCACTGAAAGCCGTCCCGGAACCGCCGCTGAAAGGGGGCGTTTCCTTTCCAGCAGACGGTTCAGAAAAAGGAAGACTGCGATGCGTATCGTCAAAACTATCGCTGTTGCGGCCCTCGTCACTGCCGCGCCCGTGGGCGCAGCCATGGCCGCTGATCTCATTACGGTTCCCACCTCCACCCAGGCGGAACTGCCGATTGCCGAGGATGTCGGCTTTGACTGGACCGGCTTTTATGCCGGTGTGCATGGCGCGGCCCAGAACGGCTCGGCCAGCGGCGTTCAATATGGCCTGGGGGCGCAGGCCGGCGTCAACGCCCAGTTTGACTTCTACCTGTTGGGCGCCGAAGTCGCCGTGACGGGTCTGGCGGATAACGGCGTGGTGGGGGAAACCTCATACGGCCAGATCCTCGCCCGCGCCGGTCTCGTCGTTTCGGACAATGTCCTTGTCTATGCCGCCGGCGGCTACGGCATGGATCTGGGCGCTCCCGCCGAACAGGACGCCCTCCTGGGAGGCGGCGTCGAGCTGGCTGTGACCGACAGTATCTCGGTTCGCGCCCAGTACCTGCATGGCTTCCCCGTGGAAGGGGCAAATACCAAGGACCAGTTCACGGTGGGTGCCAGCTACCACTTCTAGTCGAAGCGACGCCCGATTCGGTCGGCCCCGCGCAGTCCGCGCGGGGCCGATTGCGTTCTGGGCGAAATTGTGTCAACCAAGTGGCGCAAGGTACAGCGTGGCTGCCATAATTGCGGCGGACTTTCGTCAGGTGACGGACCGTTTGATGGCAATTGTATCAAATTGAACCAATTCCGCGGTGTTCATGCAACACCTGCCCGGAAATGGTCATCAAATCTTATCTGCACCGCCAAAATTGGTTCGGCGCAGCCTTGCTAGTTCCGCGCCCGTGAGGCATCTATCGGGTCGACTACGGTTAACTCTATGGGAGTGCAAGACATGTTTGTACGTTCTCTGGCCATTGGCGTTTCCGCCGCGGCTCTCATGGTTGGTGGCGCTCAGGCTGCTGACCTCATCATCCCGACCACTCCGGAGCCGATCTACGCTCCTGCCGGTTTCGACTGGGAAGGTCTCTATGTCGGTGCTCGTCTCGGTGGCCAGTTCGTTGGCGCCAACGCCGGTACCTATGCTGACGTCTCCAACAACACCACCTATGGTGTCGTCGGTGCTGCCGTCGGTGTGAACTTCATCCCGGTTGACCCGGTTCTGCTCGGCGTTGAAGTCACCGCCGACTACATGTGGAACTCGGCTGCTGCCGTCACCACTTCTGGCGAATTCTTCGCCAACCTGCGCGCCGGTGCCATCGTCACCGACAACGCCCTGATCTACGCCCTCGCTGGCGCCGGTTTCAGCAACACCTCTGCTGCTGGCTCGGAAGCCGTCTACCAGGTTGGTGGCGGTGTTGAATTCGCCGTGACCGATGCGATCACCGTCCGCGGTGAAATCGTCGGCCAGGGTGACTTCCAGAGCGAAGCTGGCGATGCCTTCTTCGAGTCGGCCAAGGCCACCGTCGGCGTCTTCTACCACTTCTAAGCTTGATGCCTGGGGCGGCACCCGCCCCAGCGTAATTCTTGCAACCCATCTCGGCGGACCGATTCCCATCGGTCCGCCGTTTTGGTTTTCGGCAGACCCTTTTGCCGGGAGAATCGGGCGTTGCGACACGGGTCAACCGATGACCTGCTGTCCTCACAGTTTTGCCGAAGCGGACGCCAACGCGCAGTTTTGTTCTCCCGAACCGACGATTCCGGGTCGGGAACCAGCATTTCCTGTACGTCATTTATATGATTGTTTCAGTCAGATTTTCTTTCCCTTGAAACGTTTCGGGGGAAGGTCTAAGCCGTTCCGCATCACTGGCGCGTCGGCTCGGTTGCCCCAATTGCATCGCAGCCCGCACGCTTCTCGGCCGTCCTGGCCGGCAAGAAATTAGGCTGCCGCATGACTGAATTGCTCAGCAATTATTTGCCCATTGTCATCTTCATCGCCTTGTCGGCTCTTATTGGTGGCGCGCTTCTCGTGGCGCCCTTCCTGGTTGCCGTGAAGCGTCCCGATCCTGAGAAAGTGTCGGCGTTCGAAGCTGGCTTCGAAGCCTTCAGCGATGCGCGCATGAAGGTGGACGTTCGCTTCTACCTCGTGGCGATTCTCTTCATCATCTTCGACCTTGAAGTGGCCTTCCTTTTCCCCTGGGCGGTAGCATTCCGGGATGTGGGCTGGTTCGGCTTCTGGTCGATGATGATCTTCCTCGGCGTGCTGACCGTCGGCTTTATCTATGAATGGCGTAAGGGAGCTCTGGAATGGGATTGAGCCCGTCCAGTTCGACACTGGTTACCCCCCGTCCCACGGGTGCGATCGATCCGGCAACCGGCAAGCCTTTCGGCGCTGATGATCCGTTCTTTGCAGGCGTGAACAACGAGCTGGCCGATAAGGGCTTTCTCGTCACGACCGTGTCGCAGCTCATCACCTGGGCCCGCACGGGTTCGTTGATGTGGATGCAGACGGGTCTGGCCTGTTGCGCCGTAGAGATGATGCAGATGTCGATGCCGCGCTACGATATCGAGCGTTTTGGCACTGCGCCGCGCGCCTCGCCGCGCCAGTCCGACGTGCTCATCGTCGCCGGCACGCTGACCAACAAGATGGCGCCCGCCCTGCGCAAGGTCTACGACCAGATGCCCGAGCCGCGCTATGTCATCTCCATGGGCAGCTGCGCCAATGGCGGCGGCTACTATCACTACTCCTATTCCGTGGTGCGCGGTTGCGACCGGGTGCTGCCGGTGGACGTCTATGTCCCGGGCTGCCCGCCGACCGCTGAAGCGCTTCTTTACGGCATCCTGTTGCTGCAGAAGAAGATTCGCCGCGACGGCACGATCGAACGATAGGGCAGGGGCATGACCGATACTGTTGTCGAGCCGATTGCAGTCGACCCGCTGGTAACGCTTGGCGAACATGTCGCCGCGTCCCTGGGCGATGCCGTCCTGGGTTTTGAAGTGGCCTATGGCGACCTGACCGTCACCGTGGCCCGTGATTCCATCGTCAATGTGGCGACATTCCTGCGCGATGATCCGAAATGCCGGTTCATCAGCTTCGTGGATGTGTGCGGCGCCGACTATCCGGCCCGCGAATTCCGCTTCGATGTGGTCTACCACTTCCTCAGCCCGCATCTGAACCAGCGCATCCGCGTCAAGCTCGAAGCCGATGACGTGACGCCGGTGCCGTCGATCTGCGATGTGTTTGCCGGCGCGAACTGGTTCGAGCGCGAGACTTACGACCTCTACGGCGTGCTGTTCTCCGGCCACCCTGACCTGCGACGCATCCTCACGGACTATGGCTTCGACGGTCACCCCCTGCGCAAGGACTTCCCGCTGACTGGGTTTGTCGAGGTTCGCTACGACGAAGAGCGCAAGCGCGTGGTCTATGAGCCGGTGACCCTGACGCAGGAATTCCGCTCGTTCGATTACCTGTCGCCCTGGGAAGGCACTGACTATGTGCTGCCCGGCGACGAGAAGGCGAAGAACTGATGTCTGAAGTCGACGTCCGCAATTTCACCCTGAATTTTGGCCCCGTGCATCCTTCGGCGCACGGCGTGCTGCGCATGATCCTCGAGCTTGACGGCGAGCTGGTCGAGCGCGTCGATCCGCATGTGGGTCTCCTGCATCGCGGCACCGAAAAGCTGATCGAATACAAGACCTATCTGCAGGCCGTTCCCTATTTCGATCGCCTCGACTACGTGGCGCCGATGAATCAGGAGCATGCCTTCGCCTTGGCCGTCGAGCGCATGCTCGACATCGAAGTGCCGCGCCGTGGCCAGTTGATCCGCGTGCTCTATGCCGAGATCGGCCGCTTGCTGGCCCACCTGATGAACGTGACCACCCAGGCCATGGACATCGGTGCGCTGACGCCGCCGCTCTGGGGCTTCGAGCAGCGCGAGAAGCTGATGGTCTTCTACGAGCGCGCTTCGGGCGCGCGCATGCACGCTGCCTATTTCCGTCCCGGCGGCGTCCACCAGGATCTGCCGCAGGCGCTGATCGATGATATCGGCGTGTTCTGCGACGAGTTCCCCAAGGCACTCAAGGATATCGACACGCTCCTGACCGCCAACCGCATCTTCAAGCAGCGCAATGTCGACATTGGCGTCGTTCCGCTGGAAGAAGCGTGGGGCCGTGGTTTCTCGGGTGTGATGGTGCGCGCTTCCGGCGCCGCATGGGACCTGCGCAAGGCCCAGCCCTATGACGCCTATGCCGAGATGGAATTCGACATTCCGGTCGGCTCCAACGGCGACTGCTATGACCGTTACCTGATCCGCATGGAAGAAATGCGCCAGGCCAACGAGATCATGCGCCAGTGCGTGAAGAAGTTGAATGCACCGGACGGCAAGGGCCCCGTGGCCTCCACCGACGGCAAGGTGGTGCCGCCCAAGCGCGGTGAGATGAAGCAGTCCATGGAGGCGCTCATCCACCACTTCAAGCTCTATACCGAGGGCTACAAGGTTCCGGCCGGCGAGATCTATGCCGCGGTTGAAGCGCCCAAGGGCGAGTTCGGCGTGTACCTGGTGTCCGACGGCACCAACAAGCCCTATCGCTGCCATATCCGTGCGCCGGGCTTCGCCCATCTGAGCGCCATGGACTACCTGTGCCGCAAGCACATGCTGGCAGACGTGACCGCGATCCTCGGGTCGATTGATATTGTGTTCGGAGAGGTGGATCGCTGATGTCTACGCGACGCCTTGCAGACGAGTCGGTGCAGCCGGCGAGCTTTGCGTTCAACGCTGAAAACCAGGCCTGGGCAGAGAAGCGCATCGCGCTTTATCCCGCCGGCCGGCAGCAGTCTGCTGTCATTCCGCTGCTCATGCGTGCGCAGGACCAGGATGGCTGGGTTACCCGCGCGACCATCGAGAAGGTCGCCGAGATGCTGGATATGCCCTATATCCGCGTCCTCGAAGTGGCGACCTTCTACACCCAGTTCCAGCTCGCTCCGGTAGGCAAGAACGCCCATATCCAGGTCTGCGGAACTACGCCCTGCATGCTGCGCGGCGCCGGGGATCTGATCGAGGTCTGCAAGAACAAGATCCACCCCGAGCCGCACCATCTCAATGCTGATGGCACGATGAGCTGGGAAGAGGTCGAGTGCCTTGGCGCCTGCGTCAACGCGCCCATGGTCATGATCTACCATGACACCTACGAAGACCTGACGGTCGAGCGCATGGAAGAGATCGTCGATGCCTTTGCTGCTGGCAAGGGCGACACCATCAAGCCGGGTCCGCAGATCGACCGACAGACGTCGGCCGCCTTCGGTGGCCGCACGACCCTGCTGGAGAAGCCCACCGCCAAGCGCGAGAAGTTCGTCCCGCCGCCGGCCCCCGAGGCCCCTGCGGCGGCTCAGGCCGCCGCCCCGGCTGCCGCTGCGACACCAACAACCGCGGCCAAGCCCAAGGACGTCGCTGCCGAGAATGCGCCGGCGATCAAGGGCACCCCTAAGACCGCCAAGCTCAGCCAGTCCAAGGCCGAGGCCGAACGCTTGGCTGCCGATGCTGCGGCCAAGGCCAATGGCAAGCCGAACACGGCCATGCGTGAAGGCGCAGCCGGCGCCGAATCCGAAGGTGGCAAGGTCGATGGCGGAAAGGCCGTCGGCAAGGCCAAGGCGTCCGAACCAGCCGAGGGCGGCGCCTCTGCTGCCGTCAAGAAGTCGAAGCCTGTCATCAAGGCCCCGGCCGCCAATCCCAAGGAAGTTGTACCCACGGCTGAGAAGGGCGGCGACCTCACCCCGCTGTTCGACCGGCCCGAGGGCGCGCCTGACGATCTCAAGCTGATTTCCGGCGTCGGTCCGGTGATCGAGCGCAAGCTCAACGCCCTGGGCATCACCCGCTACGACCAGATTGCCAAGTTCAAGAAGGCGGACATTGCCCGCGTGGACGAGG
>CAMLKN010000007.1 GCA_946480655.1 uncultured Devosia sp.
TGGCTCTTCGCCAATGGCTATGCCGGTCGCGTGGGACTGGAATACCGGCCGCTGCATGGCACGACGGCGGGGGTGGAAAGCGTGCGGCGGCGCCTGGAGTAGCGCCGCCGCAAAGGGCTCCATGCGAAGCGAGGGAGACTTCCGCTCACGAAGCCCGATAGGATCAGTCCTCCTCGACGAACACTTCCGCCCGCTTCTTGCGAATGCTGGGCAGCACCGCCACGATCACCGCCGCCAGCGCCATGGCCAACAGCGTCGCCGAGATCGGCCGCTCGATGAAGATCATCGGGTCGCCGCGCGAGATGATCATGGCGCGCCGCAAATGCTCTTCCAACAGCGGCCCCAGCACGAAGCCCAGCAAGAGCGGCGCCGGTTCGCAGCCGAAGCGGATGAGCAGGTATCCCACGATGCCGAAGAAGGCGATGGCATAGATGTCGTAGATGTTCTGGTTGATCGAGAACGTGCCGATACAGGCGAACAGCACAATCGCCGGGAACAGCACGCGATAGGGGATGGAGAGCATCTTCACCCAGAGCCCGATCAGCGGCAGGTTGAGGATGACCAGCAGCAGGTTGCCGACCCACATCGAGGCGATGATGCCCCAGAACAGCGCCGGCTGTTCGTTTATGACATTGGGGCCCGGCGTGATGCCCTGAAGGATGAAGGCCCCGATCATCAATGCCATCACCGGATGGGCGGGAATGCCAAGCGTCATCAGCGGAATGAATGATGTCTGCGCCGCCGCATTGTTGGCAGATTCCGGCCCGGCCACGCCCTCGATGGCGCCCTTGCCGAATTCCTGCGGATTCTTCGACAGCCGCTTTTCCGCCGAATAGGAGGCGAAGGCCGAGAGGATGTGACCGCCACCGGGCAGGATTCCCAGCACCGAGCCCAAGCCCGTGCCACGCAGCACCGGCATTATGATGCGCTTGAAGTCGTCGCGCGTCAGCCAGAGGTTCTTGACCTCCTTCACACCCACTTCGCGCTCATGCTCGTTTTCGAGATTCTTGAGGATTTCCGCGACACCGAACACCCCCACCGCCACGGCCACAAAATTGAGCCCACCGAAGAGCTCGCGCAGGCCGAAGGTGAAGCGCGGCGTGCCGGTATAGATGTCCTGCCCCACCATGCCGAGCAGCAGCCCCAGCACGATCATCGCCAGGGCCTTGAGGATCGAGCCATGCGCCAGCGCGATGGAGACGAGCAGGCCCAGGACGATCAGCGAGAAATATTCCGGCGCGCCAAAGTTGAGAGCCGCCCGCGCCAGCGGCGGGGCAAAGGCAGCGAGGAGGAAGGTCGCCACCGAACCGGCAAAGAAGGAGCCGATTGCCGCCGCCGCCAGCGCCGGGCCCGCACGACCCTTGCGGGCCATCTGGTAGCCGTCGATCGCCGTCACGGCTGCCGAGCTCTCGCCCGGCAGGTTGATGAGGATGGCAGTGGTCGAACCGCCATACTGGGCGCCGTAATAGATGCCCGCGAGCATGATCAGCGCGGTTTCCGCATTGAGCGAAAAGGTGATGGGCAAGAGCATGGCGATGGTGGCCGTCGGCCCGATGCCGGGCAGCACGCCCACCAGCGTGCCCAGCAGCACGCCGATGAAACAGTAGAGAATGTTGACCGGGTCGAAGGCGACCGAAAAGCCCAGGGCGAGAGAGGAAAAGAGGTCCATTCATCAGCCTCCTAGAAACGCAGCCAGGGGCCGACCAGCGGCACCAGCATGCCCAGGCCGACGACGAAGATGAGGTAGCAGAGCAGAGTGAGCCCCACCGAGATGACCAGCGCCGACAGCAAATTGTTGCGGCGCGAGGAGAGCGCCGTGGCGAAGGCGGAGATCAGTACCACCGGGATGAAACCAAGGCCCCTGATGGTGGCGGCAAAGAACACGATCGTGCCCAGCACCAGCGCAATTCCGCGCCATGGCCAGGGCGCCGGTGCGTCTTCATCCGGCTTGCCGATGCCCTTGGCGACCACCGCAATGCCCAGGGCGATCAGCACGCCCCCCAGCACGATCGGCATGAAGCCGGGGCCCATGCGGAATGGCGTGCCGAATTCGTATCGCATCGCCTCCAGCGCAAAATAGGCGCCGAAGGCGACGAAGATCGCCCCTGATGCCAGATCGTTCTTCGATGCGTTGAGTGCCATGACTCTCCCCCAATCCTGTAGTGTCACAGATCTTGTCCAACCCACAGAGGCGGCACCTCCCCCTTGACGAGGGAGGATGGGAGGGGGTGCGGGAGCCACGGCAGCCGCGTCCTTTGGCACCCCTCCCCAACCCTCCCCGTCAAGGGGAGGGTGCGCATCGCATGCTTGGATGGTCTGGACAGTTGAGCGCCGCAGCCTTCGCCGCGGCGCTCGCCTGTTCTTACTGCGCGGACACGCCCGCGGCAGCGATCACCTCAGCCCAGAGGCCGATCTGACCTTCGAGCTTTTCGGCCAGTGCGGCCGGGGTCGCCTGGTCGGCCGGCACCGGATAGGTCCCGAGCTCGGCAAAGCTGTTGCCCACGGTCTCATCGGCCAGGGCAGCCTGCAGCGAGGCCGTCAGGCGCTCGATAATGGCCGGATCGGTGCCGGCCGGGGCGTAAAGACCGTGCCAGATGGAGAGGTTGAAGTTTTCGAGACCACCTTCGGCCAGCGTCGGCAGGTCGGGCAGCACGGCAATGCGTTCCGGCGTGGTGACGGCATAGGCCTTGATCTCGCCGGCCTGGATCTGGTTGGTCGTATTGGTGGTCTGGTCGCACATCATGTCGATCTGGCCGCCGAGCAGGTCGGTCATGGCCGGACCAGTACCCTGATAGGGCACTTCGGTCATCTTGACGTCCAGCGCATCCATGATCAGCAGGCCGCAGAGCTGGCTGGCGGCACCGATGCCGGCATTGGCATAGGTGACATTCTCGCCGTTCTCCTTCACATAGGCGATGAGGTCTTCCAGCGTCGCCGGTTCGAAATCCTTGCGCGCCACCACCGTCATCGGCACCTCGGTGACGAGGCCGATCGGGGCAAAGTCTTCCATCGGGCTATAGGGCAGGCTGGCATAGAGGGCCGGCGCGGTCGACATGCCGATATGGTGCAGCAAGAGCGTGTAGCCGTCATTGGGCGCCGCCGCCACCTGGCCCGCGCCCAGCGTACCGCCGGCGCCACCCACATTCTGCACCACGACCTGCTGGCCCAGATCCTCGCTCATGGCGGCGGCCACCAGGCGCGTCACCGTGTCGGTCGGGCCGCCGGCCGAGAACGGGACCACGATGGTCACCGGCTGGGTCGGGTAGTCCTGCGCCATGGCGACGGAGCCGAGTGCCGAAGTGGCGACGAGGCCGAGAGCGAGCGTCTTGAAGATGGTCTTCATGGTGGTTGTATCCTCCCAAGTTTCAGATTGTCCCCGATGTCCTCCCCGGGGGATCCCGGCTTGTCCGGGCTCGCTCCCAACAATGCAAACCCCGTGCCAAGCCAAAATTGCAAGGCAGATATGCAATCGCGGCCGATCGTGTTAACTCAGTTGGCAAGAACTTGCCAAAACCGGCACGGTTGATCGGCAAAATCTTGCCAAATCGAGAGGAAGATGGCGACAAACGGCACCCGTTGGCTGGGTCTCGTCGCCCCCCGGCATATCTGGGCCAGCGGGGCGGTGCTGGCGCTCGTCCTGATGGTCTTCTGGATCGCTTTCGAGCTGACGCTGAGCGCGGCGGTCCGCGACGCCGAGACCCAGGCCCAGCGGCGCCTGGCCCTCTTCGACCGCACGCTTGAAGCCATTATCGAGCGCTATCACTACCTGCCCGTCGCCATTTCCCAGGCGCCTGAAACACGGGCCGCCCTCGAAAACCCCGGCGATCCGGGCGCCATCGAGGCCGCCAACGGGTTTCTCAGCCGACTCAATGAGACCGCGGGCGCCAGCGAGATCTTCCTCATGGAAGATGCCGGCAGCGTCGTTGCGGCCAGCAATTGGTGGACCCTGACCAGCCTTGTGGGGACCAATTATTCCTTCCGGCCCTATTTCGCCGATGCGATGGCACGCGGCCGGGCCGAATATTACGCCTTCGGCATTTCCACCAGTGTGCCGGGCCTGTTCCTGTCGCAGCGCGTCGAGGGGCCGGACGGGCCGCTGGGCGTCGCTGTCACCAAGATCAACCTGGGCGAAATCGAAGCGGCCTGGTGGCGCTCGGGGGAACTGATCGGCATCGTCGATGTCAACGACGTCGTCATTCTCTCCACGCGCCCCGACTGGCGATACCGTCCGCTCCAGACCATCCCGCTGACCCAGGTCGCCGCCATTTCCGGCCAGCAGCGCTATGGCGAGAACGGCATCGACAATACCGGCATCATCACCGATCGCTGGTTCTCGCGCGGTGCTGAATTCGCCCTCCTCGCTGGCGCCGATCCGGAAACTAGCGGCTATTTCGTGCTGCGCGAACTGCGCCTGCCCAAGCATGGCTGGCGGCTCCTCTCCTTCTCGCCGCTCGCTCCGCTCTATGGCGGCGCGCTGACCATGGCCACCGCCGCAGCCCTGGCCTGCGCCGCCCTTGTGCTGATCGTCGTGCTCTTCGAGCAACGCCGGCGGCTCGTTGCACAGCGGTTGGCCGACCACAACCAGCTCGAGCAGCGCGTGGCCGAACGCACCGAAGATCTCCACGCCATGAACGAACAGTTGCGCGCCGAGATTGCCGAACGTGTGCGCGCCGAAAGGGCCGAGGAAGACGCCCAGCAGGGTCTCATCCAGGCCGCCAAGCTCGCCAGTCTAGGCCAGGCCCTTGCGGGCGTTGCGCACGAAGTCAGCCAGCCTGTCGCCGCCCTCGCGACCCACATGGCCAGTGCCCGCCTTATCGAACAGCGCCGCGGCGGCACCGAGATGGGGCCGATCCTGACTGCCATGGACAAGGTCGTGGAGCGCCTGGCCAATCTCACCGGCCATTTGAAGACTTTCGCGCGCAAGGAGAAGCACGGCGTCATGCAGGCCGATATCGGAGCGGTCATCGCCAATGCCCTCGACCTCACGGACCACCGGCTGAGGCAAGTGGGCATCGATATCGAATACCGCCGTCCCCGCCCACCCATCGGCGTCAGGGCCAATCCGGTTCACCTCGAACAGGTGCTGATCAATCTCATCGCCAATGCCGCCGATGCAATGGAGGAGACGCCGATGCGCGTGCTCTCCATCGGCGTTTCAAGTGAAGGCGGCACGGCCCGCATCGCCATTTCCGACACCGGCATTGGCATTGCCGAGGCCAATATGGCGACCCTGTTCGATCCCTTCTTCACCACCAAGCCCGCCGGCAAAGGCCTCGGGCTTGGCCTCGCCATTTCCTATGGCCTCGTCCGCGACGCGGGCGGCACCATCACCGCCCGCTCAAAGCCCGGCCAGGGCAGCACATTCACGATCACCTTGCCGGCAATCGCCGCCGCGAACGCGAAAGTCTCCGCATGACTAGCCCCTCCGTTCTCATCGTCGATGACGAAGACATGGTGCGTACCGCGCTCGAGCAATGGCTGCGCCTTTCGGGCTTCGAAACCGCCACCGCCGCCAATGCCCAGGAGGCGCTCACCGCCATTGATGACCGCCACCCCCATATCGTCTTGACCGACGTGCGCATGCCGGGCCTCTCCGGCATGGACCTTCTGCGCACCATTGCCGAACGAGGCTTGCCCACCGAGGTCATCCTCATTACCGGCCATGGCGATGTTCCCATGGCGGTGGAAGCCATGCGGGCCGGCGCCTTCGACTTCCTGCAAAAGCCCTATGTCCCCGACCAGCTCGTCCATTCCATTTCCCGTGCCGCCGAGCAGGCCCGGCTGAAACGCGAACTGGCCGATCTCCGCCGCAAGCTCGATGGCGGCGCCAATGAGCTCTCCACCCGCCTCGTCGGTGCCTCCCGCGTCATGGAGGACTTGCGCCGCTCCGTGCTCGAACTGGCAGCCATTCCGGCCGACATCATCCTTCTGGGCGAGACCGGCACCGGCAAGGAAGTGGTCGCGCGCTGCCTTCACGATTTTTCGCCCCGGGCCAAGGGTCCCTTCGTGGCGGTCAACTGCGCCGCCATTCCCGCCGAACTCATTGAAAGCGAGCTTTTCGGCCACGAAGCCGGCTCCTTCACCGGCGCATCGGGCCAGCGGGTGGGTAAATTCGAATTCGCCAATGGCGGCACGCTGCTGCTCGACGAGATCGAATCCATGCCCATGCTGGCCCAGGCCAAGGTGCTGCGCGTGATCCAGGAGCGCGTGGTCGAGCGCCTCGGCTCCAACAAGCAGGTGCCGCTCGACCTCAGGATCGTCGCCGCATCCAAGGTCGATCTCGCCGCCGAAAGCCAGGCCGGCCGCTTCCGTGCCGATCTCTACTATCGTCTCAACATGGCCACCCTCGACCTGCCGCCCCTGCGCGACCGGGGCGATGATTGCGTCATCCTCTTCCACCACTTCCTGGGGGAAGCCTCCCGGCGCTTTGGCCGTCCGGCCCCGGCCCTGCACCCGGCCGATCTCAGCGCCCTGCTCTCCCACACCTGGCCGGGCAATGTGCGCGAACTCAAGGCCGCCGCTGATCGCTTCGCCCTAGGGCTGGGCGCTACCGGCCGCTCCATCGGCGACATTCTCGGCCAGCGCCTGCCCTCGCCATCGGGTGAGAGCCTCGCCGAACGCCTCGCCGCCTATGAACGACACCTGATCGAGACCGAACTCGACCGAAACAATGATTCCATCGCCGCCACCGCCGAAGCCCTGCAAGTGCCCCGGCGGACCCTGAGCGAGAAGATGACCCGTCTCGGCGTCCGGCGTTAACTGGCTTGGTTCCGCCACTGCAGCCTGCTAGCAATCCATCCCCGACAAAGCCCGAAGACCACGCATGATCCCGATTATCGACACCCACCTGCACCTCGTCCTTCCAGACCGGTTTTCCTATCCCTGGATCTCCGAAGGCCACCCCCTCAACCGCCCTTGGACCATCGAGAGCTATCTCGCGGAAGCCCGACCCCTGGGCATCGAGGGTGCGATCCACATGGAAGTCGATGTGGCAGAGGCCGACATCGAGGACGAGACGCGCTATGTGCTGCATCTCGATGGCATTGTCGGCGCGGTAGCGGCCTGCCGGCCTGAGCACGCGGATTTTCCGGCGCAACTGGAGCGCCTGGTGTCGATGTCCGGGGTGCGCGGCTTGCGCCGCATCCTGCACGAGTCGCCTGACGACCTCAGCCAGACCGCCCTTTTCACCGACAATCTCCGGCGCCTCGCGCAGTATGGACTCAGCTTCGACCTTGTCGTCCGCCACGACAAGCTGCCCGTGGGCGAAGCCCTCGTTCGCCGCTGTCCGGACGTGACCTTCATCCTCGACCATTGCGGCGCGCAATATATCGACCTCAACCAGCCTGGCGACTGGCGGGACAATATCCGTTCCCTGTCGCGGCTGCCCAATCTCAATGCCAAGGTCTCGGGCCTGATGGCCTATGCCGGCCCAAGCTGGTCCATCAACCAGCTCCGCCCCTTTGTCGAACACATTATCGAATGCTTCGGCTGGGACCGCGTCGTCTGGGGCTCCGACCATCCCGTGGTCACCCTGGGCGGCTCGCTCACCGACTGGGTCAACGCCACCCGCGAGATCATCAAGGGCGCCAGCGCGGACGAACAGGCCCGATTGCTCCACGCCAATGCGCGCCGGATCTACCGGCTCTGATGCCGACCTGAAGCAGGGGAGTCGTACGCCCACTGCCGCGCCTGTCGATTGTCGACGGGCATTCGGCGCTGTGGGCGCCTACGCAGCAGGACGTGTCTCCGGCAGCGCCTGCTTCTGGCGGAAGTAGTTTGGCCAGGCCTTGTCCTGTGCCCTCTCAATGGCGGCGGCGAGGGAGAACCCATTCGCCGCCCTCAGTCGGGGGACCTCATCCCATTCCACGGGAACCGCCACAGGCGCCCCTTGCCTTGAACGGACAGACCACGGGCAGATTGCGGTCGAGCCACGCTCATTGCGCAGATAGTCGATGAAGAGTCGCCCCTCGCGCCGCGCCTTGGAAAGGCTGGCAGTGAACCGCTCCGGCTCAGCTTCGGCCATGGATTGCGCGAAAGCCTTGCAGAAGGCCTTCACCTCGGGCCACTCGGCCTCCGGCCTCAGCGGCACCACCACATGCATGCCCTTGCCGCCCGACACCATGGGAAAGCTGGTGAGCTTGAGGGCCTTGAGCCGGTCCCGGATGTCCAGGGCGGCCGAGCCGATCTTCGAAAAGTCGAGGCTTTCGTCGGGGTCGATGTCGAAGACGAGCCGGTCGGGGCGCTCGACCGTGTCGAAATGCGACCCCCAGATATGCCATTCGAGCACGTTCATCTGCGTGCCGGCCACGAGGCCCGCCAGATCCTCAACGTAGAAATAGTCCTTCCTGTCCCCATCCTTCTCGGCAAGGGTCCTCGAACGCAACTGTTCGGGAAATCCCCCCGTGTCGTGCTTCTGGAAGAAGCAATGCTTGGTCCGGCCCTGCGGGCAGCGTACCAGGCTCAGTGGTCGGTCCCTGATATGGGGCAGCATGGCCTCAGCGACGGCGTCATAATACTCGACCAGTCTGGCCTTGGTGATGCCTTGGCCGGGATAGACCACCCGCTCCGGCGAGGTCAGCCGGACGCCGAGCTTGGCCGCGATGGACGCGCCGTCACTTCCTTTCTGCGGAGCCTTTTCCAATCGCACCTCCCTGGCGGGTTTGTCGTCGCGAAGGCCGATGAAGCTGGGATGGCGCAGGACTCCGTCGGGCGTGAATTCAGTAAAGCCAATCTCGGCAACGAGGTCCGGCTTGACCCAGTACGCATCCCGGGCGCGCTCGTCGGGGACGGCATCGAATGGGCTGGTCTTGCGAGCCAGTCTCTTGAGTTTCTGGTCAATCTCCACCAAGAGATCCTGATTGAAGCCCGTCCCGACCCGACCACGATAGACAAGCTTGCCGCCCTCCCAACTGCCCAACAGGAGCGAGGCAAAGCCGCGACGCTTACTGGACGGAGACCAGCCGCCGATCACGAATTCCTGCCGCTTGGAGCATTTTATTTTGAGCCAATCCCTGCTGCGCTCGCCGCGATAGGGCGCGTCGGCGCGTTTTGCGATGACCCCCTCGTGGCCGTCGCGGCAGAGGGCGTCGAGAACCGCCTGGCCATGCTGGCGGACATGGGAAGAATACTGGATCGGCTCCTCGCGGCCCGGACCCGCAAGCAGCTTTTCGAGCCTCGCCTTGCGCTCGATGAGCGGGAGGCCGGTCAGGTCCTCCCCATGGGACTGCAGCAGATCGAAGGCGAAAAACTCCAGCCGACCGCCGTCGGACAGAACCGATTTGAGGGTCGAGAAATCGGTCCGACCCTTTTCGTCGAAGGCACAGATCTCGCCGTCGATGAGCGCGGATTTGAGCTTGAGTTTCTGGAACGGCTTGACCAGGGCACCGAACTGCTCCGTCCAGTCGAGGCCATTCCTGGTATAGAGCCGGACGCTCTCGCCGTTGACCGCCGCGAGACACCGATAGCCGTCATATTTCATTTCGAACAACCAGCCCTCGCCCGTGGGCACGCTGTCGACCAGCGTCGCCAGTTGCACGGGCCGGAAGCCCGGCACCTTGCCGCCGGCAGCCGAGGCAAGAATGCGCGTCTGCTGGTCGGCCTTCTCTGCCTCGTCCGGATCGGAATGCCAGACCGCTTCGGCAGGCGTCTGCCCTTTGGCCGGTTTGGCACCATTGGCAATCTGCCTGAAGTCCCGTCCGCTTTCGACGGACCTGGTGAACCGCGTGGTCAAGGTATCCTTGTCTCGCGCATAGCTGTCGCGATGCTTGATCAGCAGCCAGTTTTCGCGGTCGGGGGCCGCACGGCGTTTCGTGTCGCGGCCCTTCATGTGGACCAGCACATATTCGCCCTTCATGCGCTCGCCGAAGAGGCGAAACTTGAGATCGCCGCCTTCGAGCCCCTCATGCGGATCGCCGATGGGCTCCCAGGTCCCACGGTCCCAGAGCATGACAGTCCCACCGCCATATTCGCCCTCGGGGATCGTGCCTTCAAAGCCACCATATTCGAGCGGATGGTCCTCGACGCGGACCGCCAGCCGCTTGTCCGCAGGATTGTTGGATGGCCCCTTGGTCACGGCCCAGCTTTTGAGGACGCCGTCCAGCTCCAGCCGGAAATCGTAGTGCAGGCGGGTCGCATCATGCTTCTGCACGACGAAACTGCCACGTCCCCCGCCCGCCTTCGGCGCCGCGCCCGCAGGCTCCTGGGTGCGCGCAAAATTGCGCTTGGCCTTATAGTCCTTGAGCAGGTCCGACGCCTTTGCCGGCATGACTAGCTCGCTTTCTTGCGGGGCGCACTGCCAGTGGGCTTCCGAGCCTTCGGCTGGCTAGGGGTGGGTTTCCCGGCCGGCTTACGGCGCGCGGTAGACCGGCTCTTCGCGCCGCCTTCCAGGCTCTCCTTGAGGGCGGCCATGAGGTCAACCACATTGGCCCCGCTCGGACGTTTGGGTTCATCATCTTCGTCGGCGGTGATCTTTCGGCCCTTGTTTTTCATCTTGCGCTTGATGAGGTCGTGGAGCGCCGCCTGATAGTGATCCTTGAAGGCGGTAGCATCGAACTTGGCGGACTTCTTCTCGATCAGGGCCGTGGCCACTTCGAGCAGGTCCGGTTCGGCCTTCTTGTTCGAGATCTGCGAGAAGAAGGGGTCGGCCTTGCGGATTTCGTCCTCGTAGTGAAGCGTTTCCAGCATCAGGCCGGTTCCGCTCGGCTTGATGGCCGCCAGGTATTCCTTGCCGCGCATGGCCAGTTGCCCAAGGCCCACTTTCTGCGTCTCGCGCAGGGCATCGCGGATCACCCGGAAGGCATCCTCGGCCAACTCGTCCGTGGGCACAACGAAGTAGGCCTTATCATAGTAGATCGGGTCGATCTCACAGGCGCCGACGAACTGCGTCAGCTCAAGCGTCTTGCGTGTTTCAAGCTTGACCGCATCGATCTCCTCGTCGGTCAAAAGGACGTAGTCGCCCTTTTCATATTCAAAGCCTTTGATGATCTCGTCCTTGTCGACCGGACCGACCCCTGCGACGACCTTTTCATAGTGGATCGGCTTGCCGGTCGGCTCATGGATCTGCCGGAAACTGGGCTTGGCGCTGGTCCGCGCTGCACTGAAGAGTTCAACCGGGATGGACACCAGGGAGAGGCGCAACTGGCCTTTCCAGATCGGACGGGTGGCGGGCATGGGCGGCTCCTCGCGTGATTCGCGACTCAACGCAGCGTTGCACTGCCCGTTCCGTCCAATCACGCAAAGCGCGGGAACGTTCTTTCCCACCAGGCATTGCAAAGCCGTTCATGAGGCAAATTCGATGCAACTGGCCAGGATCGTTCTCGACAGGATGCGCGCTGACGAAATCGGCCCGGCGCCGAAGCTCGTCTTTTCCTGCGACCTGGACACGGGGTGGCGGCGCGTCCGGCACGGCACGGGGTTCGCCTATCGCGCCGAGGACGGCAGCCGGCCCGACAAGGACGAAATCGCCCGGATCAGGGCCCTGGCCATTCCCCCCGCATGGACCGACGTCTGGATCTGCCGCGATGCCTGCGGGCATATCCAGGCAACCGGCCGCGACGAACGGGGGCGCAAGCAGTATCGCTACCACGCCGAGTGGACCGAACACCGCAGTACCACCAAGTTCGATACGCTCATCGACTTCGCCAAAGCCCTGCCCGGCCTTCGCGCCCAGGTTGAGCAGGATCTGCGCCGACGCTCGCTCGGCTATGAGCGCGTGGTCGCCTCCGTCGTCTGGCTTCTCGACAACAGTCTCATTCGCATCGGCAATCCCACCTATGCCGAGCAGAACAAGAGCTTTGGTCTCACCACCTTGCGGCGCCGCCATGTCGACATCGCCGGCCCCCGTCTGACATTCCGGTTCAAGGGTAAATCCGGCAAGCTGTGGCGCCTGCAACTGGCCGACCGGCGCATCGCCAATATCCTCAAGTCCCTGCAGGACCTGCCGGGCCAGCACCTGTTCAAATACGAGAATGATGGCGCTGTCTGCGCGATCTCGTCCCGGGATGTGAACGACTACCTGGCCGCCTTTGCCGGCCCTGGCTTCACCGCCAAGCATTTCCGCACCTGGGCGGGGACCGTTCGCGCCTTCGGCCTCTTCGTGGACACGGAGGTGCCCGACACGAAAGCTGCCCGCACTCGCACCATGAATGCAGTGATCGACCAGGTGGCCGCACGGCTCGGCAATACGCGGACAGTGTGCCGGCAGGCCTATGTGCATCCGGCGATCCCGGAATGCTGGCAAGCGGGCACTCTGCGCCGGTCGGGTCGATTGAAGCCGGTGGACGGCCTCGACGCGGACGAGGTGGAAACCGTGGCCTTCCTCAAGCGCCTGAAATCGACCTGACGTCGCGGCTGACACATCGGTTTGATCTCGAACAAATAGCCCCGCGCAGCGGCTGGTATATCGGCACCGACAGCTTCAGCAGCGAGTTTGGATCGGTGACCACATCAGCCCGCGACCTTGTCGAACGCTATTCCGTTCCGGTGCCGCGCTATACCAGCTATCCCACGGCACCCCATTTCCATACCGGCATCGGACCGCAGACCTACGCGCATTGGCTGGGCAGTCTGGCCCCCGACGCGACCATCTCGCTCTACCTCCATATCCCTTACTGCGACCGCCTTTGCTGGTTCTGCGGCTGCCATACCAAGCACACGCTGCGCTACGAGCCGGTCGCAGACTATCTTGAGGCGCTCTACGCGGAAATCGACTGGGTGAGTGACAAGCTGGCCGGGCGCGGGCGCGTCACCGCCATCCATCTCGGGGGCGGCTCGCCGACCCTGGTCTCCGCCGAAGACCTGCTGACGCTCAAGGCCAAGCTCTCGCGAGCCTTCAATCTGACCGAGGGCGTGGAAATCAGCATCGAGATCGACCCCAACGATCTCGATGAGGGGCGCTACGACGCCATGGCCGCCTTCGGCCTTACCCGTGCCAGCCTCGGGGTGCAGGATTTCGATCCTCGGGTGCAGAAGGCGATCAATCGGCTGCAAAGTTTCGAGCAGACCCGCGCCGTGGTCGATGCCATGCGCGCGCGCGGCGTCGCATCGGTCAATCTCGACCTCCTCTACGGCCTTCCCTTCCAGACCGAGGCGGGCCTTGCCCGGACGATTTCGGCGGCCCTCGAGTTGAGGCCCGATCGCGTTGCTCTCTTCGGCTACGCCCATGTCCCCTGGATGAAGCCGCATCAGAAGATGATCCCGGAAGACGCCCTGCCCGATCGTCACGCCCGCTTTGCCCAGGCCATGCTGGCTGGCGACAAGCTCTTGGACGCCGGCTTTGACCCCATCGGTTTCGATCATTTCGCCCTGCCCGATGACACGCTGGCCAAGGCGGCGCGGCAGGGCCGGTTGCGGCGCAACTTTCAGGGCTATACCGACGACGCCGCCGATGCCTTGATAGGGTTGGGCGCGTCGGCTATTGGCCAATTGCCGCAGGGCTATGTGCAGAATATTACTGCCACCGGCGAGTATGCCAAGGCCGTACGGGCAGGATCGGGCGCTACTGCCAAGGGTTTTGCGCTGACACCGACGGACAAGCTGCGCGCGCGCGCCATTGCCACGCTCCTCTGCACATTCCGGCTCGAAGAGCGCGACCTGGCCGGCTTCGGCGCAGCCGCAACGGCCCTGATGCACGAAGCAGCGGCGACAGCGCTGACCGACCCGGATGGGCTGACGGAAATGCGGGATGGGGCCTTTGTCGTGACCGAGCGAGGCCGCCCCTTCGTGCGCACCATAGCGGCCCGCTTCGACACCTATCTAGGTTCGGGAACCGCTCGTCACTCGGCAGCCGTTTGAAAACCCAAGCCGACCGTCCGGGCGCGCTTCCCGTTGTCGGTGGGCCTAGTCGACATCGTGCACGTCCACGCGCGTGGCCTCGCTCACCAGAAGGATATTCAGAAGCACCCGAGCTGAAGAAGCAGGCAGCCCGACCTCAAGCTGGCACGCATCCTTGAGCCCCGACTGCTTGTCCGGCCGGATCGTAATGTCGCCGGCACCCTGTTCAAGCAACAGGTGGCGTGCCGTCGCAGCTGCCTCAGCTTGGGCAAAATGCGCAATGGCGATACGAGTACGCGACATGTTGGCCTAGTGCACCACTGTCTCGCATTCGGCCAGGGCCTGCAGTCGCTCAAGGTCACGAATGACGAAATTGCCGCGATCAGGCAGATCCACAATGCGCCTAACCTTGAGCTTGGTGAGATTGCGGCTGACCGTCTCAATGGTCAGGCCCAGATGGTCGGCAATATCGGCCCTGCACATGGGCAGGCTCACCCGCTTGTCATTGCCCAGCTTGCCTGTGCGGCTCGCCAGCGACAGCAGGAAGCCGGCAATCCGCTCCATGGCCGACTTGCGGCACAACAGCACCGAAAGATCGTGCATGCTCGCCACTTCGCCGGCTGCCATGGCCAGAAGCTTCTCGCCCAGTTCCGGTCGGCTGCGCATCGCTTGGCCCAGGTCGCCCCGCGCCGTCACCTGCACCCGTGCCGGGGTCAGCGCGTCGCAATCGAACCGGTAAGCCTCGCCATGCCCGAAGCCGATCACGTCACCCGGATAGGCAAAGGCGACGACCTGGCGGCGGCCGTCCTGGAACACCTTGGTGGCGCGGAACACGCCCGTCACCACTTCGTAGAGCGCGTCGGCGCTATCCCCCTCGTGAAACAGCACCGTGGTGGCACCGACAACCCGGCCCGGACCTTCCGGCACGCGCTCGGTATGGCCTGCATCGGGGGCAGTATGGGGAAACACGTACATGGCAAGGGCTCCGCTCTGGTGTGACCGAACGGAATTGACCATGGGGACGTAATCGGCCTATCCGACTATTGTAACCGATTGTAACGGCGCAGCCCGGGCCACAAGCGTGACGCAGAGCCACCACATCCTTGTCGTCGACGACGACGCCCAGATCCGCCGCATGTTGCGCCGGTGCTTGGAAGACGAGGGCTATCGCGTCAGCGAATCGGCCGATGGCGAGAACATCGAATCCACGTTGCGAGCCGGCCTCGACCTCGTCACGCTGGATCTCAATCTGGGGCGGGCCGACGGGCTGGCCATTGCGCGCCGGATTCGCCAGGTGTCGGCGGTTCCCATCATCATGATCACCGGCAAGGGCGACATGATCGACCGCATTGTCGGGCTCGAGATCGGCGCCGACGACTATATCGCCAAGCCCTTCCACCTGCGCGAGGTCCTCGCCCGCATCCGCTCGGTACTGCGCCGCAGCGGCGGGAGCGCGGCCACCCCAACCCAGAGCTCGGAGACTATCCGCTTCGACGGCTTCGTCCTCGATCCGGCCCGGCGCAGTCTTGTCGGTCCCGACAGTCAGGCTATCGACCTCACGACCGGCGAATTCGACCTGCTGCTGCTGTTCTGTCGTCACGCCCATGCCGTGCTCGACCGCGACCGGATCATGGACCTGCTCAAGGGCCAGGACTGGGCCCCCAATGACCGCAGCATCGACAATCAGGTGGCGCGCCTGCGCAAGCTGATCGAAACCGATACCCGCCGCCCCGAGCTGATCAAGACCATACGCGGTGCGGGCTACAGCTTCACCCCACGCAAGCTCGATTGACACCTATCCTCCGAGGGCCTCGGCAATCGCATTGGCCAGATCCGCCAGGCGGTAGGGTTTGCCCAGCACCTTCAGATGAGCGATGGCATCGGCATCGCGCCGCACCAGTTCGTCCGCATAGCCCGAAGTCAGCAGCACCGGTAGTCCCGGCCAGTCCTGAGCGACGCGGTGGGCCAGTTCATATCCAGACATGCCGCCGGGCATGACGAGGTCGGTAAAGACCAGGTGGACTTCTGCGCCGCTGCCCAGCACAGCCAGCGCCTCATGTGCATCGGCAGCGACCAGGGTTGCGTAGCCGAGTGTTTCGAGCCGATTGACAGTGAGCTTGCGCACTCGCGGGTCGTCCTCGACCACCAGGATGGCCTTGCCGGCCACGACCGGCCCGGTCGACTCCAGCTCTTCGGCCTGGACATTCGCCGCACCATGGCGGGGCAGGTAGATATTGACCGTCGTGCCCCGTCCCGGCTCGCTATAGATCGTGGCGTGCCCGCCTGATTGCTTGGCAAATCCGTAGATCATGGAGAGACCGAGCCCCGTGCCGCGACCCTTCTCCTTGGTGGTGAAAAACGGCTCGAAGGCGCGCTCGCGGACCGAGGCGGGCATGCCCATGCCGGTATCGGCAACCGAAAGACGCACATAGTCGCCCGGCGCCAGCGCATCGAGGTCCTCCGACATTGCTCCATCCACCGTCACGTTCCCAGTCTCGATGATCAGCCGTCCGCCCTCGGGCATGGCGTCGCGCGCATTAACGGCCAGATTGACGATGGCGCTTTCCACCTGCGACGGGTCGATGCGCGTGGACCACAGGCGCGGCGTCAGCGCATTGGAAAGCGCGATGGTCGACCCCATCGTGCGGTGCAGCATGTCGGTGAGGCCGAGCACGAAATCATTGAGGTTAACCACTTCCGGCTCGAGGTGCGAACGCCGGGCAAACGCCAGAAGCCGTGCCGTCAGCCTCGCTCCGAGATCGGCCGCCTCCAGCGCCTCGGTCGCCAGTTCCCGCTGGCCAGCAGTGGTCAATCTGGCTTCGAGCATCTCCAGGTTGCCAATGATGACGGTCAAGAGGTTGTTGAAGTCATGGGCAATGCCGCCGGTCAGCTGTCCCATCGCCTCCATCTTCTGTGCCTGGCGCAGGGCCTGTTCGGTGGCCTTCTGACCCGACAGATCATGGATGATACCGGTGAAATGCACCCGCCCATCCATCTCGAATTCGCTGACCGCCAGGTGCATGGGGAAGGTCGAGCCATCGCTGCGCTGGCCGGTGACCTCGCGGCCGATGCCGATGATCTTGCGCGCGCCCGTGCTTCGGTAATTGGCGATATAGCCATCATGAGCCGAATGGTAGGGCTCAGGCATGAGGAAATGGACGTTCCGGCCGATGAATGCGTCCTGCGGATAGCCGAACAACCGCGCCGCAGCGGGATTGACGGTCGTGATGATGCCGCCACCATCGATGGTGATAATAGCATCCACCGCCGACTCCAGCATGGCCTGCAGCTTGCGGGCCTGGCCGATAAGGGCGGTATGGTCGTCTTGCGGTTCGGTCACGGTTCAATCGGTTCCGGCTGTCTTTCTGTTGAGACTACCCGCTTTTCCGGATCGGCCAAAGGTACCCGCGCTACAAAATACCTCCCCGGCAGGCCTGACCATCTTTGATCCAGAGCAATCCGTTCGATCCCCGCCCTCGCTATGGTGAGCCGGCACGCGTCAACCAGGCCACGGATATGTCAAAGGGCCAGAACTTTGCCCCCCTGCTCGAAAGCCATGAACGTGTCATCGCCGCCTGCGACGCGCTGGAATCGATTGCCGATGCCTTGCCCGATCGGATAGCGCCGGGGCAGTGCGAGCGCGCCATCCGCGAAACCACCACAGCGGTCAAGCAGATGCATGCCTGCGAAAACGACCTGCTCATGCCGCTCCTCTCGAATGCGCAAAGGCCGGAGCTGCGCAAGATTGCCGCCGACCTGGAACAAGCGCATCAGGTAGATAGCGAGTCCCTCATCGAGGTCGACGAGGTGCTCACCGCCTTCGCTCTGGGTCAGCCGATCCTCTCCATCGACGCCACCGGCTATATGCTGCGGGCCTTCTTCGAAGGCCTCAGGCGGCATGTCGGCAGGGAGAGGGACTTGCTGGCGCTCATGGAGGATTGGCCCCAGCCGGGCCGCCTGCTTCACTGAGCCCGTTTCGGCCCCATGCCGTCGCCCTCAGTACCATCGCTTGGCCCCTGCGCCGCCGGTCCCGGATAATCGAGCAACACGCGCTGGCCCGCCCCCTCGATGTCGTCGAACTGGCCGGAGCGGAGCGACCAGTAGAACGCCGCAAGCGCCAGGACGCCCAGACCAAGGGCACAGGGAATGAGTATGGCAAGGCCCGACATGGCGAGGTCCTAACGTTCCGAGAGACCGAATTTGAGCCGCATGGCATTGAGCACCACGACCAGCGAAGACGACGACATGGCCACGGCCGCAATCAGCGGCGAGACCTGACCGGCGATTGCCAGGGGCAGCACCACGACATTGTAGCCCACCGAAAAGATGAGGTTCTGCCGCACCAGCAAATCAGCCTTTCTCGCAATGGCGATGGCGAAGGGCACATCGGTCAGCCGATTGCGCGTCATGACCAGATCCGCAGCAGCGCGCCCGATATCGGCGGCACTGCCCGGCGCCATGGAGACATCCGCCGCGCGCATGGCCGGCGCATCGTTGATCCCGTCGCCCACCATCAGCACGAGGCCATTGCCGCTGCGCAGGGATTCAATAGCCGCCACCTTTTCGGCCGGCTGCAGGCCGCCCCGGAAGGAGGCAAGCCCCACGTCCTGCGCAATTGCCTGCGCTGCGGCCGGCCGATCACCCGATAGCATGGTTGTCGCGATGCCCAGCCCCGACAGCGCCGACAGCGCAGCCTTGGCTTCGGCCCGCGGGCGATCGGCAAAGCGAAACCGGGCCAGCGGCTCCCCGTCGCGGGCGAGCCAGACCTGGGTGCCCGGCTCGGAGCCGTCGTCGACAGCCCCGCAGAAGCCGGCATTGCCCAGGCGCCAGGTGACGCCCCCATCCAGCGCCTCGACGCCAGCGCCGGCAACCTCGTGGCACTGGACCGGCGCATCCTGGGTATCTGGACAGGCCGCGCGCAGGGCCAGCGAAAGCGGATGATTGCTGCCGCTCGCCAGCCAGGCGGCGCGACGCAGCAATTCCGGCGTAACCGAGGGGTCGGGCGCAAGCTGCGGTCGCCCCTCGGTGATGGTGCCGGTCTTGTCGAAGGCTGCAGCGCGAACCTGGCTCAACTTCTCCAGCGCCGCCCCGTCCCGCACCAGGATGCCGGCACCGAAGAGGCGCCCGGCCGCCACGACATGCACAATCGGCACGGCCAGCGCCAGGGCGCAGGGACAGGTGATGATCAGCACCGATACGGCATTGAGCAGGGCCGAATGGAGGTCGGCGCCAGCCAAGAGCCAGCCGCTCAGCGTCGCGGCCGCCGTCACATGCACCACAGGCGCATAGAGGCTGGCCACCCGGTCGGCCAGGCGCCGGTAGCGGGTGCGGACGTCCTCGGAGGCCTGCATCATCTCGCTCATGCGGCTGAGGAAGGATTCCGAGGCCGGGCGCAGGACTTCGATCCGCACTGAGCCGTCCAGCACGGCCGCGCCAGCAACGATCGTATCGCCCCTATCCAGCAGGACCGGCTGGGATTCTCCGCTGACCATGGCGAGATCAACCTGCGCACGCTCCGATAGCAGCCGGCCATCGACCGGCATCCGGTCGCCGGCGCGCAGGAGCAGGATCATGCCCGGTTCGATGTGCGCCAGCCGAACCACACTCGTGCTTCCGTCATCGTGCACACGCGTCGAGGCCCGAGGCTGCAGGCGCGACAGGCCCTCGACCGCGCTGCGGGCCCTGCCCCGCATCATGTGATCGAGCGTGCGACCCACCAGCAGGAAGAACAGCAGCATGGTCGAGGCGTCGAAATAGGCATGCAGCCCGCCTGTCGCCGTCTCGTAGAGGCTGAGGGCCGTGGCGACGATGACGCCAATGGCAATCGGCACATCCATATTTGTCCGGCCGACACGCACAGCCGACCATGCCGAGCGGAAGAAGGGCCGGCCGGCATAGGCTACGGCCGGCAGGGCGATCAGCGCCGACAGCCAGTGAAACATGTCGCGGGTCGCCGCGTCGGCCCCGGCCCAGACCGACACCGAAAACAGCATGATATTGCCCGCAGCAAACCCGGCCACAGCCAGGCTTCGGACCAGTTCGGACATGACCGGATCACTGCCGGCCAGGTCATCGGGGTCGATCGCGAAGGTCCGATAACCGCTGCGCACAATCGCCGGGGCCAGCGCAGTCAGGTCGGTCGACGCATCGTGGCGGATCGTCACCTGCCTTCGGGTCAGGTTGACCCGCGCTCCGGTGACCCCGGGCACTCGTGCGAGACCAGATTCGATGGATTGGATGCAGCTGGCACAATAGGCGTCAGGGACTGCAAAGCAGATTTCCCGTTCGCCCTCCGGGCTCCGGCGCACCAGGTCCGAGAGCACTTCCGGCGCATGTTCTTCCGGCAGAAGCGCAGCGTCCAGGCTCATGGCACCGTGACCCTGGACTCATACTCGATCGGGCCGAGTTCTGTGCCTGCTGTGGTGATGGTGATGTCCCACACACCTGCCGCCAATGCGTGCTCGCCTCCATAGGCATCGCCCTGACGCACCAGTACGACCGTTGCATCGTCATGGCCCCCGACCGGCCGACGCACAAAAGCGGTGACCGCGTCGAGGTCAATCAGGGCGCCATTGGCATCGAGGGCACGAAACACGATACGACCATCAACATGACGGGTTTCAACCGTCCAGCCCGCCTGCTTCTGCGCAGCGATGGTGTGCTGCTTTTCATTGAAGCGCTGGCTCTCGACATAGGAATTGGCAACCACCAACCCCGTCCAGGTGCGGGAAGCCGAGATGGCCATGGTCAGGTTGACCGCGATCACCACGCCAAAGAAAGTGCAGATGATGGCCAGCATGTGCCAGCCGGTAAACGGTTTTGCGGTCGTGTTCATTCGCCATCCTCCGGCGCCTCGAAGCGCACCTGTTGGGTTGCGACCGCCGTGCCGTCGGACGCGCGCGCGATCATGGTGAAATCGGTCTGTCCGCCCTCCTGGCCCTGTGGAGCCCGCACATAGACGCGAAGTGGCAGGACCAGGTCGGGCTCGACATTCAAGTCGATCTGGCCTGTCGCCTCATCCGCCAGATTGGGCGATGTGAAGGTCGCGCCCGGGAGCCCTTCGATGGAAAAGCGCACCTCACGCGGGGCATTGGTCATGTTGAGAATCTTGACGTCATAGCCGTTCTGAATGGAGCCGTCTGACAAGAGGACGTAGAGCGGGTTGCGGTCATGCAGCACATTGAGCCCCAACTCGCTGCGCATCGACAGGGCCACCAGCATGGCCACGCCGATCATCGCCCAGACCCCGAAATAGACCAGTGTGCGGGGCCTGATCACCGAGCGCCAACTGGTATGGCGAACCGCATCGATCCAGCCACCATCCGGGCGCCTGACACGCGCGGGATCGATGCCTTGGGGCCCCGTCGCCAGCTTCATGTTCGTCTCATAGTCGCTGAGCGTCGTATAGGAAATGAGCCCCTGATCCCGCCCGAGCCGGGTCATGATGTCGTCGCAAGCGTCGATGCAGAGGGCACAGGTGATGCATTCGAGCTGCTGTCCATCGCGGATGTCGATGCCCATGGGACAGACGGCGACGCAGGCATTGCAGTCGACGCAATCGCCCACCGTCTGACCTGCTGCGGCGGCCTTCTTGGCGTGCCGGCTGCGCGGTTCACCCCGCCAGTCATTGTAGGTGACAGTGAGAGAATGCTCGTCGAGCATGGCCGCCTGGATGCGAGGCCAGGGGCACATATAGGTGCAAACCTGTTCGCGCATCAGCCCGCCGAACGTGTAGGTCGTGGCTGTCAAGATACCGATGGTTGCATAGGCAACCAGCGGCGCCTGGAACTGCACCAGAT
>CAMLKN010000008.1 GCA_946480655.1 uncultured Devosia sp.
CCCGCCAGTATCACGGCATTCCCGACTACCAGCCCGGCGTCAAATATCACCCCGAGCAGTGGGACCCCAACGGCGCGGCCCCGTACCAACTCTCCTGGCTGCCCTTCTGGCCGCAGGATCTCGGCCAGGTCTTTCACCTGCACGGGCCCGGAGACGCGCATTGGCCGGCCCTTCACAACTGGTCCCACCCTACTCTTGCTCAGACCATTGCCCCTCCGGGTCAGGTCCTGCTCATCGCCAATCAGGCGATCTACCTCGAGGACAACGATATTCTCGATCTGGTGGGGGGCGAAATTCCAGAACTCGACCCGCTTCTCAGCCAACGCCTGCTCGAGCTTGCAGCACGGGCCGAGGCCATCGACCTGCTGGATGCCTTGGGCATGCCGCACGGGCCTTCCGATCTGGGAGCCATCGTCACCACATCACATGAGATCCTGTCCGAACTTCCCGGCGGCAACCCCACTGTCGTGGCCTCGGGGCCGACCCTGTCCGGTGGCTTCCTCAACGGTGAGGCGACCATGGAAGCGCCCCTGCTCGATGACCTGCTGCCCGAACCCTTCCTGCCGGACCCGCAAGCCGAACCCGATCAGGTCAGCTACATCATCAAGACCCAGGATGAAGTCGGCGACGTCGGACTGACATTGCAGGCTGGCGCCAACATGGCCATGAACGCCGCCGTACTGAGCAATGTTGGCCTCCTGGGTGGCGTCATTGCCGTGGCCGGTGACGTGTACCGGATCGACGCCATCATCCAGTCAAATGCCCACAGTGACACGGACCATGTCGACGGGCAGGATATCGAAACCGGCGACAATGGCACCCAAACCTACAACTACGCTTCGTTCTCGCATGTCCCCATGCTCTACGCCGCCCCCGTGCCTGAGGGCGAGGAAGCTGGGGGCGGGCCGGAAAACTGGGCCATATGCGTCGTCGATGGCGACCTGATCTTTGCTCAGTGGGTGGTGCAGACCAACTTCGTCCACGACAACGACATTCACGTGTTGACGGAGACGGGTGCCTATTCGAACTTTGTGACCGGCGCCAACCTGGCGCACAACATGCTCGACTTCAGCGATCTGGGGAAGGTCTATGACCTGATCCTGATCGGCGGCAATCTCTACGATGCCAATATCATCAAGCAGGTCAATGTGCTGCTTGATGACGACTGCATCACTGTCGGCGGCGGTCCGGGCAGCACCGCCAATTCCAGTGGCAACCTGCTCTATAACGGTGCCAGCATCACCAATATGGGGGCGCAGAACTGGCTTGAGGGCCTGCCCCAGCACTATCTGGAGGCCCTGGAACGGCTTTCTTCCGGCAATGCCAAGATTCCGGATGGATTTGCCGATGACCCCGCCTTTGCCGGCTTTGATGGCATCTCCGTGCTGGTGGTGACCGGCAATGTCTATGACCTTCACTATATTGGCCAGACCAACGTGGTCGGCGACGCCGACCTGGTTGCCTCGGCCGAAGCGGCGGCTTTGCAGGAGGCGGTCGACAACGGCAGCGATTGGGATATTTCCACGGGCGAGAACGCCTTGGTCAACACCGCATCGATCCTCGACACCGACAGCCTGGGGGACGTCGCCTATGTCGGCGGCGAACTCTACTCGGATGCCGTGCTGATCCAGTCGGATATCCTCGCCGGCCCTTCGGACGATGATCCCGACGCCTTGGTCTACGAGGCCATCGCCTTCCTGACCACCGACGATTGCGGCAACGTCTTCGAGGCAGATGACGGGATCACATTGGTTCCCGCCGATAGCCAGAGCGTGGACGTCTTGAGTTCCGTTCTGACCTAGGGGCAAACCATGACCGTATATCCAGACGACGAGCCGCGCAAACCGGACCTGGACGGTGTTGATCGCATCGACGGATCTGAAGGCGACGACAACACAGAGGGCTATCTCCACCAGATCGAGAAGGCGGCCGATGAGCTCTCCCAAATGGCCGGTGATGGCAGCAGCACAGGGAACGGTGCGGTGTCCGACCTGCATACGGAAGAGACCGAGGCTCAACTTTACGCGGCGGTCGAGGTGGCCATTTCCGGCGACCGACGGCAGGCTTCGACAATGGAGGATCGTAGCCGCCGCATGGAAATTCAGGAGCCCGACAAGCCGGCAGCACGCGTCGAACGGATGGCCGGCCCACAGCCCAGCGAAGACGTCACCACGGCGCGCCCCTACACAGAGCCACCATCGCGCGGTGCGTCTGCGTCGCCATTGTCCCCCATAGTCGATGTCGATCGCGGGCCGATCCTGGCCGAGGACGAGGATGATGAAGAGACTGATGAAAGGGGGGTGCAGCTTGCGGCCAAACCCACCAGGGGCGAGGGTCGAGAACGCGGCACATCCGAGGCCCGCAACGACAACGGCGCCAACTTTCACCGGCGGGTAAAGCCGGTCAGCTTTGCCGAGGCCTACCACAATGCCTTCAGCACTGTACGCCGCAATCTGGCCTTGGTGATGTTCCTGACCGTCTTCGTGAACATCCTGGTTCTGGCCATCCCGGTATACCTGTTCCAGATGTCCGACCGTGTGCTGACCAGCCGCTCGCTGGATACTCTGGTTATGCTCACCGTCTTCGTATTCGGAGCAATCGTGGCCCAGGTTCTGCTCGATGCAACGCGGCGGCACATCCTCATGCGCACCGCCGTGGAGGCAGAGGTGCAGTTGGGTGCTCCAGTCCTCAGCGCCGCGGCACGGGCTTCGCTCAACAGCAATGGGCGGGAGTATCAGACCCTGGCCGATCTTCAGCAGATCCGCTCATTCCTCACCTCGGGCACCCTGCTGGCCTTCCTCGATTCGCCAATGGCGCCGCTCTTCGTCCTCGTGGTCTACCTTATCCATCCGCATCTGGGCTACATCGTATTGGGCTCGTCGCTGGTCCTGCTGCTGATCGCGACGATCAATCAGCGGGTGACGGCACAGCCCTTTGGCGAGGCGAACAGCTATCTCAGCCGTGCCAATGCGCATCTGGAATCGATGTCGCGCAATTCCCAGATCATCAACGCTCTGGCCATGATCCCCGAGGCCGTTCGCATCTGGGGCAAGGACACCGCCGGTTCGCTCAAGGCTCAGGTCCGGGCACAAGACCTCAACATTGTCTTTGCAGCGCTCTCCAAGGCCACACGCCTGGTCACCCAGGTCTCGCTGCTGGGCTGGGGCGCCTATCTCGCCCTGGGCGGTCAGCTGACCGGCGGCATGGTAATCGCAGCGTCCATTATCGCCGGCCGTGCCCTTGGCCCCATCGAGGGTGCCATCGAAGGCTGGAACAGCGTCGTCCAGGCCCGCTCCGCCCTCGGCCGGGTCCGCACCCTCCTGCAGAACTCGCCGCTCAACTTTGCACGTCTCCGCCTGCCCTCCCCGCAGGGCCGCCTTGACGTAGAGCGGGTGCTATTCGTGCCGCCGCCCAACAAGAAGGTCATCCTCAACGGCATCACCTTCTCGCTGCAACCCGGCGAGTCTCTGGCAATCATCGGCAGCTCGGGGGCCGGCAAGACCACGCTGGGCAAGATGCTGGTCGGCTCGATCCTGCCCACTTCGGGCAGCGTGCGGCTCGACCTTATGGACCTGCGCAACTGGGATCAGCGCCAGTTCGGCGAAAACGTCGGCTACCTGCCCCAGGACGTGCAACTGTTCCCCGGCACCATCAAGGCCAACATCGCCCGCATGCGTGAGGACATCTCAGACCGCGCCATTTTCGATGCCGCCGTCCTCGCCGATGTGCACGAGCTGATCTCCACGCTGCCGCAGGGCTACGAGACCTATGTCGCTGGCGATGGCTCACCTCTTTCGGGCGGGCAGAAGCAGCGCGTGGCGCTGGCGCGGGCCTTCCTCGGCAATCCGCGCCTGGTCGTGCTCGATGAACCCAATTCCAACCTCGACAGCCAAGGCGAGGCGGCACTGGCGAGGGCTCTCAAGCATGCCAAGGAGCAGAACATCACCGTGGTCACCATCACCCAGCGCCCTGCCCTGCTCAACTGCGTCGACAAGATCATGGTGCTCAACAATGGCGCCGTGACCCTGTTCGGGGCCCGAGACAAGGTCATGGCAACCCTCTCGCAGCGGCGCGCCGCCAATCCCGCCGGCGTCATGGAAACCTCTATGCAGGGAGCGGCAGAATGACCGTCGTGAACGCACACGCAGTCGATCTCGAGTGGTATCGCGACGTCCCGCGCTCGATCCGCCGCCATGCCATCTTCGGCGTCAGCCTCGTTGCCGTCGCGTTTGGGGGCTTTGGTCTTTGGGCAGCCACGGCACCCTTGGCTGCCGCAGTCATCTCGCAGGGCACTTTCGTGGCCACCGGGCAGAACAAGATCATCCAGCACCTGGAAGGCGGCATCATCGAGGATTTGGCGGTACGCGAAGGCGAATTGGTCAAGGCCGGGCAGGTTCTCGTCACTCTCGACGACACGGCGGCACTGGCAACCGAGCGGCAACTGCTATTGCGTGAACTACGGCTGGAGGCCATCCTCGCGCGCCTCAATGACGAGGCGCTCAATGCCCGCAGCTTCACCGAGCCCGAAGGCGATCCGGAGGCGATGAGCGCCGAAGCGAGGCAGGTCTATGACAGCCAGAGGGCGCATTTCGTGTCCTGGCGCGAAAAGCTCGACAACGATCTGGCGCTTTACCAGCACAATGTCGACGCCCTCAACTTCCGCCGCGACGGCCAGCAAAGCCAGCTTCAGTCCATGGAGCGGCAGCGCGAATTGCTGCTGTTCGAGCTGCAGGCGCGCACGACCCTGCTCGAAAAAGGCCTGGTGACCCGCTCGGAGGTTATGGAACTGCAGCGCGCCGTGGCCGATGCGGACGGCGACTTGGCCCGCCTCGGCGCGGAAATCCAGGAGATCGACGCACAAATATCCAAGTATCTGGGCGAAATGGTTCAGGTGCAGGATGCCGCACGGCAAACGGCGCTCAACGAGGTTCAGTCGGTCGAGATCGAACTCGATTCCGTGCGTGAGCAGATCCGTCACGCCCGCAATGTGCTCGACCGCACCCAGATCCGTTCCCCCGTCGACGGCAAGGTCATTCGCATTCACTACCACACCACGGGCGGCGTGGTTGAAAGCGGCAAGCCCATCATGGAGATCCTTCCCAGCGGGGTGCCGCTCCTGATCGAGACGATGATTTCGCGCAACCAGATTGACGACGTGCGGCAGGGCGAGCCTGTGGCGATCCGCCTGATCGCGCTCAGCCAGCGCACGACGCCGGTGCTCGAAGGCCGGCTCGATTATCTCTCGGCGGACTCGATCCGGGAGGGCGCTTCCGACGGGCAGCCCGAGGTCTATCTGGCGCGGGTAACCATCCCCACCGAGGAGATCGCCAAGGTGCCCGGCTTTGTCCCCACGCCCGGCATGCCGGCCGAGGTCATGGTGCAGACCGCCGAGCGGACGTTCCTGGATTACCTGGTCAGGCCCATCAGCGACAGCATGAGCCGCGCCTTCCGGGAGAACTGACTGTCGCCGACCCGGCACGCCCGGCCGTCAGCCCTCATACTTCTCCAGGAACGCCTCGATGCCGAGGGCGCGGAAGTCGGGCAGCGCCGCATGCAGCTGTTCGTGGCTCCAGTCCCACCACTTGAGCGCATCGAGGCGGCTGGCGACGTCGTCGGAAAACCGCTGCCGGATCGTGCGCGCCGGCACACCGACGGCAATGGCGAAGTCCGCGACGTCCTTGGTCACCACGGCATTGGAGCCGATGATCGCGCCATTGCCGATGGTCACGCCCGGCATGATCACCGCGCCATGCCCGATCCAGGTATCGTGGCCGATTTTGATGTCATTGCCGGCCCGCCAGTCAAAGAAGTCCCGGTCGTCCTCCTCGCCCTCGAAATACTGGGCCGACCGATAGGTGAAATGGTGGAGCGAAGCGCGCTCCATCGGGTGCATGGAGGCATAGATGCGCACATTGGCGGCGATATTGGAGAACTTGCCGATCCTGGCATAGGCGATCTGGGTGCCGCCGACGCAATAGGAATAGTCGCCCATGCTGGACCAGGCGAGGTGGCAATGGGCGCCCACTTCCGTGTAGCGGCCCAGCGTCGACTGGGTGACCTTGGCGGTTTCGTGAATGAAGGGCGTTTCGCCGAGCTTTTTCATGGGGACCTCAGTTGGCCGCGGGTTCTGCTGGTCTTGGGAAGGCTTCCTGCCCCGTCTCCTACCCATCCTCCGTGACACGGCGACGACAAAGCCCATCTCATTCGAATGACCGGACGCATGCCTGTCGCAGACCTTTGCTACCGTCATTCGAGTGTCACTGGCGCCGTCTACAAGCAGCTCATTCGAATGAGTTGACGATATGCGAAGCCAAGGACATTCCTGGGAAGAGACCCGGGACCGGATCAGCGAAGAAATTGCATCAGGCCGGCTGGCGCCCGACACTAGGCTGCCGTCCGAACCTGAGCTCTGCGTGCTCTATGGCGTGCGCCGCCACTCATTGCGCAAGGCGCTGGCGGCCCTGGTCGCCGAAGGCAAGCTCAGGGTCGAACACGGCCGCGGCACCTTTGTCGAGCGCGCGCCCCTGCTCAATTATGTCATCGGCACGCGCACCCGCTGGCACGAAAACCTGATGAGCCAGGGCCTCACCGCCTCCGGCGAGACGCTGGCGGAGATGACTTTGCCGGCCAGCACCCGCGTGGCGGCCGCCCTCGGGATCGACAAGGACGCGCCGGTTCATGCCCGCTCCTGGCGCGGCTTCGCCAATGACCTGCCCATCAGCATGGGCTGGGCCTATCACGACGCCACGCGCTTCCCCGATCTGTCCGAACGCCGTCGCAATACGGGCTCGATCACCGACGTCTACCGCTCCTACGGCATCACCGACTACCGGCGGCAGCGCACTACCGTCTTCACCCGCATCGCCTCGGAGAACGAGGCCGCCATGCTCATGCTCCGCCCGGGCCAATCGGTGCTGGTGGTGCAGAAGATCGACGCCGACCTCGACGGCCGGCCCATCGGCTTTTCCGAAGCCGTCTGGGCCGGTGACCGCGTGCAATTCACCTTCGAAACCGACCAGCCGACCATCACGACCACTGAGAGATCCCACGATGTTCAATGAAACCCCACCCGGCGGGGCCGATCACGCCCAGATGCTGGGCATTCTGGCCCGAGCCCGGCCCGAACACCTCAAGCGCCATGCCGAGGCCCTGCTGGCTGACCTGGGCGAGGTCACCGTCATCGCCAACCGCACAGGCCTTGTCATGGTGCCGATGCGCGACACCGTCGGCCAGGTGGATTTCCACCTCGGCGAAGTGCTGGTCAGCGAGGCGCAGATCACCAACCCGGCCGGCCATGTCGGCTACGGCATGGTGACCGGCCGCGACCTCGAGCGCGCCATGGCCATGGCCGTCGTGGACCTCAGCGTCGATGCACGCGGCATGGACGCGGCAACCGCCCAGTTCCTTGCCGGCGAAAAATCCCACATGGCGAAGGCCGATGAGATGCGCATGCGCCAGGTCGAGGCCACGCGTGTCGAAATGGAGACATTCTGATGCTGACCGTCGCTCCCCCCGACGCGCTCGAACTGCGCTCCAATGCCACCTTCGAGGCACTCATGTGGTCCCTGTCCCGCCCGGGCGATGTGCGCACCCTGCCCGAGGCCGGCTTTGAGGCCATCATCGAGACGCTTGTTGATATC
Organism: uncultured Devosia sp.; assembly: GCA_946480655.1. The sequence goes on from CAMLKN010000008.1 coordinate 7,641, forward strand.
GAATGCTGCGCCTTTGCCGATACCCCTGCCCTTCGCGAGCGGATCGTGGCGAGTGGTGCCACGCTGGCCGATCGGATCGCCGTGGCCGACCACGTGTTTCTGAGCACCATCGAGAGCGCCGAGATCGCCGGGATCAACTGCGGTAGCGCTCTCTATCCCGATGATGGCGCGACGTTGATGGTGGCGGTGCCTCATACGGGGCAGCGGCTGCGCCTCACCGGTCCGGGCATTTCCGGTTCAACCGAAGTTTCGCTGGCCCTCCAGCCGGGCTTCTGGGCCATGCGCGAGCTGCTCTGCTCCTATCCAGAGGGCTTTGACTGCTTCTTCGTCGATGGCACTTCCGTCATCGGCATTCCGCGCTCGACCAAGGTGGAGGTGCTCTGATGGCCTATGTTGCAACCCGCGGTGGCGAAAGGGCCATCGAACAGGCCGAGCGGCTGTTCCGCCAGGACCTGGGTACGATCGACGCAGCCCGCGTCGAAACCATCCGCTTGACCATGCCCTATCTCATCGATCGGGTGATGGGCGAAGCCTCGCTCTATGACGAGGAACTGGCCGCTCTGGCCCTGGCCCAGACCGGCGGTGAACTTTCGGAGGCGGTGCTGGTGCTGAGGGCCTGGCGCACCACCCAGCCGCGCCTCGCCATTGCCCGGCCGGTGCAACAGCACGAACTCCTGACGCAGCGCCGCATTTCGGCGGCCTTCAAGGATATTCCGGGCGGACAGATTCTCGGGCCGACGCTCGACTATTCGCATCGTGTGCTGGCAACCGACGTGCTCGAAGGCAGGCCCTTTGCGCCGCCGGCCGTGGACATGGCCGAGCAGCCGGCCCCGGCACGGCAGCCGTCGCTGGCCGATTGGCAGCGCCAGCAGGGCCTGGTGGCACCGACGGCCGCGTCCACCGTCGCGCCAGAGGACATTCCGGACCTGACGCGCGAACCGCTGCTGTTCCCGGCCTCGCGGGCGCATCGTCTGCAGAGCCTGGCGCGCGCTGAAACCGGCGGCGTGCTGGCCCTCGGCTATGCCGCCCAGCGCGGTTATGGCAACGCCCATCCGACGGTCAACGAATTGCGGCTGGCCGAGGCCGAAGTGGTGGTGCGCCATCCGCGCGGGACCGAATTTTCCGCCGGTCGCGTCCGGGTCAGCCAGGCTGAAGTCACGTCCAAGGAAAAGGGCGGCTATCTCGAACTGGGCTTTGCCGCCACCTTCGGCTGGAACGAGGTCAAGGTGATTGCCGCAGCGACGCTGGATCTCAATTCGGCCGAAGCCCCGGTCGGCTCCGCCGTGCACGAGGAATTCTACCTCTACCACACCGAAAGCGTCGAGGCCTCGGGCTTCTGCATTCATTTCAAGCTGCCCCACTACGTCACTTTCCAGTCGATCCTGGACGCCATGCGCGACGCCAAGGCCAAGAAGGCCGCCGCCGAAGCCAAGGGCGAAGTCTTTGTCGCCGAGCCCGAAGAGGAACCCGTCATATGAGCCTTGCAACCCTGACCAAAGACTGGGCGGCGACCAGCTATGGCTTCCTCGATGCCTCGGCCAAGCGCGAGCTGCGCCGGAAAATGCTCAAGGCCATCGCAGTGCCCGGCTGCCAGATGCCCTATGCCAGCCGCGAAGTGCCCATGGCGCGCGGCTGGGGCACCGGCGGCCTGCAGGTAACGCTGACGCTGGTAAACCCGTCGTCGGTGGTGAAGGTCATCGACCAGGGCGCCGATGACGGCGTCAACGCCGCCTCGATCCGGCGCTTCATCTCCCGCGTCTCGGGCGCCTCGGAGACCTGGGACACGCTCGATGCCACCATCGTGCAGTCACGCCATCGCGTGCCCGAAGAGATCATGCGCGAGGACCAGGTTCTGGTGCTGCAGGTGCCCAATCCCGAACCGCTGCGCGGGGTCGAGCCCAACATCTCCATCGCCCGGCAGATGCATGCCGATGCCGACTACGGCAAGCTCTGGCTCACGCTTTACGAACAGATCGTGCGCAAGGGCCGCATCATGCAGGGCGCCGCCTATCCCTCCATGGTCAATGGGCGCCACGTCATGACCCCCTCGCCCATTCCGCGCTGGGATGTCCCCAAGCTCAACATGGCGAGGCACCTGACCATTCTCTCGGCCGGGCGTGAAAAGCGCCTCTATGCCGTGCCGCCCTATACGCGGGTGGAACCGCTGGTCTTCTCCGATCGCCCCTACCTGGTGGAAGACCATGCCGATCTCACCTGCCGCCGCTCGGGCGTCTCGGGCTTCTTCATGAACGAGTTGCCGCAGGATGGCGGCGGGTCGGTCTTCGAAGTCAGCGACAGCAACCTGGGCATCAAGGCCATCAACAGCACCGAGGGCGCGCCGACCGCCATCGGCGAAACCTGGTATCGCAACGGGGAGTTCTCGGCATGAACCTCGATCTTGGACGCCCGGCGCTGGAGCGCGCCGCCCCGCGGCTGATGCGGGCTGAACCCCTCCTCAGGATGCGCGACATCTCGAAACGCTTCGGCGACGTCCGCGCCCTCCGCCATGTCGATGCGACCGTCTATCCCGGCGAGGTCATGGGCATTGTGGGCGAAAGCGGCTCGGGCAAGTCGACGCTGCTGCGCATGATGAACCTTGAAGACACCCCGGATAGCGGCGACTACGCGCTGCGCCTGCCAGGCCGGGAGGACCAGAACCTGTTCGACCTCGCCCGCTATGAGCGCCGCATGCTTTGCGCCCGCCATATCGGCATCGTCTATCAGAATCCGCATCTGGGCCTCTTGATGAAGCATTCCTCGAGCGGCAATGTCGCCGAGCGCCTGCTGATTGCCGGCGAACGCAGCTTCGATGTGCTGCGGTCCAAGGCGCGCGAAGCCCTTGATGCCTCCGAGTTTCCGCTCGACCGCATGGATGCTCGCCCGATCGAGCTTTCCGGCGGCATGCAGCAGCGCGTGCAACTGGCCAAGGCTATTGCGCTCGAACCGGCCTTGCTTCTGCTCGACGAGCCGACCACCGGCCTCGACGTTTCGGTGCAGGCCCTGGTGCTCGATACTCTGAAAAGGCTCCAGCGCGACCGCAGGATCACCATGGTTCTGGTCAGCCACGACCTTGGCGTCATCCGCACCATGGCCGACCGGGTCATGGTCATGCGTCATGGCGAAGTGGTGGAACAGGGCCTGGCCGACCAGGTGTTCCAGGACCCCCAGCACCCCTACACCCAGCAACTCGTCCACGCCAAGCTCTGAGGTCAGACCGATGACGACCACGCCCCTCCTGCGCGTCGAGGGTCTCACCAAGACCTTCCGCATGTATCATCTGGACAGCATGCTGCACGCCTTCGAAGGCGTCAGCTTCGATCTTCACGAAGGCGAGTTCCTGCTGCTGCGCGGCCATAATGGCGCCGGCAAGTCGACGCTGCTGCGCACCATCTGGCGCAGCTACCTGCCGGTCGGCGGCCATGTCTTCTATCGCTCCAGCCACGGCGAGATTGATCTCGCCAACGCCGCCGATGTCGACATTGCCCTGCTCCGCCGCGAGGAAATCGGCTTCGTCACCCAGTTCCTCAATGCCCGCCCGCGCGTTGCGGCTCAGGACATTGTCGCCGAACCGCTGCTCTTGGCCGGTCAGTCCCAGGCCAAGGCGCTGGACCAGGCCCGGCACTGGCTTGACCAGTTCGGCGTGCGACCCGAACTCTGGCGCGCCTATCCGTCGACCTTTTCGGGCGGCGAACAGCAGAAGGTGAACCTGGCCCGGGCGCTGATCCTGCCGCAGCGCCTGCTGCTGCTCGATGAGCCCACCGCGTCGCTCGACGTCGGCGCGCGCGCCGCACTGGTGCGCCGCCTGGCCGACCTCAAGAGCCAGGGCGTCGCCATCATCGGTGTGTTCCATCATCCGGGTGACGTGGCCGACCTCATCGACCGCGAAATCAACCTCAATACCAGGGTCGTTGCCGACACTATCCGGGAGGACGAGCATGTGGCTCTCTGATTTCCGCATCGTCCTGGCGGACCGCGTCATCGAGCGCGGCGCCCTGCGCATTGAGGACGGGCTGATCGCCGAGATCAGCGAAGCGCCGGTGCCGCAGGCCGACGTCGAAGGTCACGGCCTCTTGCTGCTGGCAGGCATGATCGACATGCATGGCGACATGATCGAGCGCGAGATGGAACCGCGCCCCGGCGTACGCATGCCGATGGACATGGGTCTGCGCGATCTGGACATGAAGCTGGCCACCGCCGGAATCACCACGGCCTATGCTTCCCTGTCTTTCGCCCCCGGTTCGACCTACGGGCATATGCGATCTTACGAATATACCAGCGAACTGATCCGCGCTGTCGTCGCGGCCCGGCCCCGGCTGCTCATCGACCACCGCGTGCATGCGCGGTTCGAGGTGACCTTCCCCGCCGCTCTCTCGGTGGTCAAGGAACTGGTGGGCGAGGGTTCGGTGGACCTCGTATCGCTATGCGACCACACGCCTGGCCAGGGCCAGTATCGTGATCTCGACTTGCAGGCGGCCAACCTCTCCAGGAACAAGGGCATCTCGCTCGACGCGGCGCACGAAAACCTGCAACAGCGCATCCGCGACCGGCGGGAGACCGCGGGCGACATGACCGCGACCCTGCGCGCCATCACACAATATTGCGCCCTGCATGGCGTGCCGGTCGCCAGCCACGACGACGACACGGTCGAGAAGGTCACGCTGATGGACCAGCTCGGCGCCAATATCAGCGAGTTCCCCGTGACCCTCGAGGCGGCGCAGGAAGCGCGTCGTCGCGGCATGCTGACGGCCATGGGCGCACCCAATGCCCTGCGTGGCCAGTCCTATTCAGGCAATCTCTCGGCCCGTGACGCTCACACTGCCGGCGTTCTGGATCTGCTGGCTGCCGACTATCACCCCTCGGCCATGCTGCCGGCAGTGCTGGTTCTGGCCAAGAGTGACCCGGAGGGGCTGGCAGGCGCATCACGCCTGACCTCCCTGAACCCGGCCAAGGCACTCGGTCTCGAAGACCGCGGCGAGATCCGCGTCGGCCTGCGCGCCGATCTGATGGTCGCATCGGAGACAGGTGTCGGCCAGGTACACGCGACCCTTTCGCGCGGCCGCTTCGTCCATGCTGATGGCCGGCTCGATCTAGCAGGTGCAGGGCAACGTCACGCACATGTCATTCGAATGAGTTAACGCTGTCATCTGGACGGACTAGGGTCGTTTCAGAGCAAAGCCACGGGGTGGACCATGCTGGAACTGAAGAATGTCACCAAGCGCTTTGGCGACACCGTTGCGGTTAACAATGTGTCAACAAATTTCGCCCCCGGGCAGATGGTTGGCGTCATCGGCCGGTCCGGTGCGGGCAAGTCCACCCTGCTGCGGCTGATCAACCGGCTGGCCACAGCGGACGAGGGACTCATCACCTCCGGCGATCTCAATATCGGAACCTTGAACGGCAATGCCCTGCGCGCCTGGCGCGCCCGCTGCGCCATGATCTTCCAGCAGTTCAACCTGGTTAACCGCCTGGATGTACTGACGAATGTGCTTATTGGTCGGATCGGCAATGCCGGCACTCTGCCCGTGATGTTCAAGCATTTTTCGGCAACGGATCGCGCCAATGCCGCAATGGCCCTCGACCGGCTCGACCTGCTCTCGCAGGCCCTGCAGCGCGCCGACACGCTCTCAGGCGGCCAGCAGCAACGCGTCGCCATCGCCCGGGCCCTGATGCAGAAACCCAGCATCATTCTCGCTGACGAGCCCATCGCCTCGCTCGATCCGCGCAATGCCAGGCTGGTGATGGAAGCCCTGCGCACCATCAACCAACAGGACAAGATCACCGTCATCACCAATCTGCACACGCTGGACGCGGCCCGCGCCTATTGCGACCGCATCATCGGCATGGCGCATGGGCACATCGTCTTCGACGGCAAGCCCGAGCAGCTGACCAGCGCAATCATCCAGCAGATCTATGGTGACGACCCAGAAACAGCAGTGGACGAGAGCCTGACCTCGACCATTGCTGCCACCGGCACGGCAATCCAGGCCGGAAGACGACAGATGGAGACGGCGCACTAGACGCCGCTCGAAACCCCAACGGAGCACATCCATGCTTACCCTGACGCGCCGTGGCCTCGTGGCCGCGCTGGTTTCGCTCGCCCTGATTTCCCCGGCCCTCAGCCAGGACTGGCGCGAACAATATCCGGAACTGACTATCGGCATTTCCTCGGGCGAGAACGAGACCGATGCCATTGCCCGCAATCAGCCCTATGCGGACTATCTCAGCCGCGAACTGGGTGTCCCGGTGAAGATGATCCGCGGCACGGACTATGCGGCCGTGATCGAAGCCATGCGCGCCGGCCACGTCCAGATCGCCTCGGTCGGTCCGGCCGCCTATGCCCTGGCCCGCAAGATCATGGGTGAGGACATCGCTCCGGTGGCGGTAACCTTGGATAATGAAGGCAATCTCGGCTACCACTCCGTGATCGCCGTGCGCGCCGACAGTCCTTACCAGAGCCTCGAGGACATCAAGGGCAAGTCCTTCGCCTTTGCCGACCCGAACTCCACGTCGGGCTACGCTGTGCCCTCCTACTACCTCGCAACCGAACTCGGTACCACGGCCGACGAATACTTCAGCGAAGTCGCCTTCTCCGGAGGACATGAGCAGAGCGTCATGGCGCTCGTCAACGGCACGTTCGAGGCCGTTGCCACCCACTGGCGCAACGAGACCGCCGGCAATATCCAGAACATGGAGAAGAAGGGCCTGATCCCGGCCGGATCGACCCGCATCATCTGGACCTCGCCCGTCATCCCGAACACGCCGGTGATGATCAACACCACCTTGCCGCAGGAGCTCCAGGACGAGTTCAAGGCCGCCCTGATGGCTTTCCCGGAAAAGGATCCTGAGGGCTTCGCGACCTACAGCAATGGCACGTCGAGCGGCTATGTCGAGGCCAAGCACGAAGACTATCTCGACGTGGTCGCCATCACCGAATTCAACGCCGAACAGCGTCGCAAGAACGGCAACTGATGTCCCTGACTGGCCGGTGCGCGCTGGCGCGCCGGCCTCTTTTCCGTGAGGCGCACGTGTCCACTCTTTCCCACAGCAATGGCCGACCGAGCTCGACGACGCGCCAAGAGCGTCTCACCTCATTCGAGAACCGCTACCGACAGCAGCAGTTCACCCGCCGGAACTGGACCCTGCTCTATGGTGCACTCTTCGCCACGGCCCTTGCCGGTTCGGTGGCGGTCAGCGACTTCAGCTTTCCCGGCCTCTTCGAGGGCCTACCCATGGCCTGGAACTACATTGCGGGCACGCTGCCAAAGCTGACCCTTGAGAACCTGTGGGGCGACCTCGCCGAATGGTATTGGGGCCTCAGGTTCTGGACGCGGCTGCTCGTCGAAACCATTCTCATGGGCTTTGTCGGCACGGTCCTCGGCGGCATCCTGGCCCTTGCCCTCTGTTTCCCCGCCTCGCGCAACCTCGTGGACCGCAGCGGCATCTATTTCGCGGCACGCCGGACGCTCGAATTCTGCCGCACGGTGCCTGAACTGGTGTTTGCGCTGATCTTCGTCTTTGCCTTCGGCCTCGGGCCCTTTGCCGGCGTGCTGGCAATCGCCGTGCATACGGCCGGCTCCTTGGGCAAGCTCTTTGCCGAGGTGAACGAGAATGTCGATCCGCGCCCCATCGAAGGCGTGCGGGCGGCCGGTGGCAACTGGCTGATGATCATGCGCCTCGGCGTCGTGCCGCAGGCCCTGCCCAATTATGCCAGCTACCTCCTGCTGCGCTTCGAGATCAACGTGCGCGGCGCTTCGGCCCTCGGCCTGGTCGGCGCCGGGGGCATTGGCGAAGACCTCTACGTGGCCATTCGCCAGTTCGAGTACACCGACATTTCAGCCATCATGCTGCTGCTGATCCTCACCACTTCGGTGATCGACATCACCTGCGAGACCATCCGCCATCGCCTCATCGGCCATAACCTGACGCAGAGCGCCTGACTCATGACCGCCATTCCACATGCCGATACCGCGCGCCTGAAGCGTTCGCATCCTGAAATCTTTGCCCGCCCGCTGCCGGAACGGCTGCGCGACTGGAGCCTCTGGCTTGGGTTCATCGTGCTATTCGGGTTTGGTCTCTGGTGGATCGACGCCTCGCCGATGCGGATCATCAATGGGCTCAACAAGCTCGGACTGCTTGTGACGTTGATGATCCCGCCGTGGCCAGGCGATGGACTGTGGGACTACACACTGGCCATGGCGGAGACCATTGCCATGGCCTTTCTGGGCACGCTGATCGCTTTCGTAGTCGCGCTGCCGCTGGGTTTTCTCGGCGCCAAGAACATCGTGCCCAACTGGTTGTTCCACTTCGGCATTCGTCGCTTCTTCGATGCTTTCCGTGGCATTGACGGGCTGGTCTGGGCATTGATCTTCGTTTCCGCCGTGGGTCTGGGTCCCTTCGCGGGCGTTCTTGCCATCGCCGTGGGCGACGTCATGGTCTTTGGCAAACTCTTCGCAGAAGCAATTGAAAATGTTGACAGAAAACCAGTCGAAGGCGTACGCGCTTCAGGCGGGGCGGACATGCATGTAGTGCGCCTCGGCGTGCTGCCGCAGGTCTTTCCCGTGATGATGAGCCACGTGCTCTACTTCTTCGAATCCAACGTGCGCTCGGCAACCATACTGGGCATCGTCGGGGCTGGTGGCATCGGGCTGCAACTGTCCGACCGCATCCGCATCAACAACTGGCAGGAAGCCGCGTTCATCATTCTCATGATCCTCGTGACTGTCGCCGTGATCGACGCCATTTCGCGCCGGATCCGTGCGAGACTGATCTGATAGACAACCCGAAAAGCTCCACTCTTGGCTGGTTTGTCGTCGGACGTTATTGATGTTCGGGCATCCGGCGAGCGATTTGAGTGGAGAGACAATCTCGGCAATGGTCCAAAAGCACACACGCCGCTCGTCGTCCCATCCCTGGATCGACACAGTCTGGCAAACTGTATCTCTCGAGGACGGCATCTACAGGGCCACGCCGGACGGCTCCTGGGATCTGATACTGAGCTTTGGCCCGGATGGACAGCCTAGCCTGTGGCTTACGGGGCAATCGACCGAACCGGTAGACGTCCCGTATCGGGGTGGGTCGCACGCAGTTGTCATCTCCTTCGCCGCCCATGTATTTCTCGTTCACGAGAAGCGGGTGCTGACGGGGGCGACGGTGAGGTTCCTGCCGGTACAAGGGGACCACTTCACTCTTGATGGCATCGAGTTACCCCTGCCCACATTTCTTGAGGCCGAGCAGCTTGTCGACAAGATGATCAGCGCCGGCCTGCTGCAATCCAACGACTTGGTCGCACGAGCTTTCAGCGAGAATCCAAAGGCTGCCTCAAGGCGGACGGTGCAACAACACTTCAAGAAAACGACCGGGATCACGCAGAAGGATTTCGAGCTCATCCGCCGGGCTCAGGAAGCTGTGCGGCAGCTGAAGGCGGGAGCCAGTGCTGCGGCGGTCGCCGTCGAGCTCGGCTACACCGACCAGCCGCACATGATCAAATCCATCAAGAAGATCATGGGTCATCTCCCATCGAACCTCGACCCGGTGCACAAGATCTGAGCCATATCTCCTGGGTGGGGCCTCCCTTCCTATGGGCCCCTGCTGACCGGCGTTCCCCAGAAATGCGAAAGGCGCGCCAACTGCGCCTCCACCAGTTCGGGGGCGACTGCGTCCGGATCGCCGACAAATTGCAGATGGGCCTGCCCCGATTTTGCACCCATTGTCTTCTGCCAGGCGCCGACGAGACGACCATTGAGCAGGACGCTTGGCCGAAAGAAGGTGATTGCTTCGTCAGGCGCGCCGGGGACGCGATCATAGGCAGCGCGGTCCTTGTAGCCGACCAAGAGTTCGTCGAAGGGCGACAGGAGGTGCAGCAGACCATTTGGAGCGGGCACATCCGCTGGTATCGAGCTTACCGACCACAAGGCGGTATCGTCGAAAACAATCTCCCGAAGTCGTTCGCCCGCCAGCTGCATAGCCTCGCGCGCCATCGTGAGGCTGAGGCCTGACCACCAGGCAAAATCCCGGTCACTTGCGGGTCCGTGGCTCTGGAAGTAGCGCAGGGCCAGTGCCTCCAGCGAGGCCTGATGGTCCAGGGACAGGCTGTCAACATCGGCAAGCCAATCATCGAGCAGCACAAAGGTGGGCTGCTTGCCCCGATGCGGCCCAAAACAAATCAGACCCGCCTGTGCCCAGTAGCCGAGAATGTGCAGGCCGGCGCCCTTTTCGGTGGCAATGCCTTGGCCTTCGAAGCGGGCATAGATTTCTGGCCTTGTCAGCGGACCGTCGCGCAAGGTCGCTTCAAGCACTTTGCGCCCCGCCTCGAGGATCGGCAGGTCAAGGCCCATGCTGCGCAGGACCGACCATGAGCGCTCATTCTGGCGCGCGCCGGTCAAGGCCAGCATCCACCGGATATCGGTTGCCGGGACGAAATGGATGGTCCCGCGAAGGGGCCAGGTCCGAACGATCTGCCGATCGGCGATGGCCTGATGGATGTTCCCGGCAGTCAGGCCGTCGGACCTTTGCCCGATAGCCCAGAGCGCACCGCCGAAATCCTGCGCCTGGATGGCTCCGAACCATTGGACCACGTCGAGCACTGAGGCGAAGGGCGCTCCAGCGAGACGCTGGGTGTGGCAACGGATCAGGGCAAGGTCCTTGGTCATGGCAGCAGCTTTCAGCGATGCGAGCAGTGTTAGGCGCGCAGAGCGCCGAAAAACAGGCGTAGATCGGCGACCAATCGGTCGGGATGTTCCATTGCCGGGAAGTGACCACCTTCGGCATATTCAGTCCAGTGTGACAGCGCCTGCATCGGGTCTATCAGTGGCCGTGTAAGGTCGTCAGCGTTGAAGGCAATGACACCCTTGGGCGTCGCGGTCTGCGCGCCCCAGCCCATGGCCCGCATGCTTTCCCAGATCACGTTGGCCGACCCGGCGCCACCGCCGCCAAACCAATAGCTCGAAGCAATCGCCAGGAACTGGTCGAGATCGACCGCGTCCTCGATCAGAGCGTTGTCGGGATCGGTCCACGCGGCGAATTTCTCGGCGATCCAGGCCAGCTGTCCGATCGGAGAATCATTGAGGGCATAACCGAGGGTCTTGGGTCGTGACGACTGAATGGCGAGGTAGCCATTCCTGTCGGCCATGCCAGCGAAACGCGCGCCCAGGACGGCCTTCTGTGCCTCAGACAGGTCCGTTCGGGCAAGGGTCGCGTCCTTCATGAAGGACGCAACGGCCACCGCGGTGTCGCTATCGGTGCCGGTATGCACACCAATGGCGCGACCGGCCGAGAGAGCATCGAGTTCTCCCGCCATGCCGGCACCCATGTCGGTTCCGTGAATGGCAAAACGCTCATAGCCCAGCGCCGACACCAGGGCCAGGACGCCTCCAGCCACCCTGCCCATATTCCATCCCGCTGTGGTCGGGGCCGGTGACAGGCCAAATCCCGGAATTGTCGGCGCAATGATGTGGAAGGCATCGCTTGCCTTGCCGCCATACGCGACAGGGTTCACGAGGGGCTCAAAGATCTTGAGGTATTCCAGGCTGGAGCTGGGCCAGCCGTGAAGCAGGACCAACGGCATTGCACCGGTCTCCGATGAGCGGATGTGGAAAGCATGGATGTCCTGCCCCTCATGGGTAAACAACACCTGTTCGAAGCGATTGATCCGCTCCTCGTGTCCTGCCCAATCGAATTGGGCCCAACGATCCGCGAGCTGACGGAGATAACCGCCGGGAACTCCACGCTCCCAGCTTTCCGGCTCCACCTCGATCGGCCAGCGAGCCTCTGCGAGGCGATCACGAAGACCAGCGATTTCCTGGTGGGAAGTTGTCAGTCGGTACGGCTTAAGGTTGGACATGGGATTCTCCTGCGAAAGTGTCGGTAGACCCAAGAGGCTACCCAGCACGGACGTGGCGGCGATGGCGTTGAAATGACGTCGCTTCATCTGGTCGCTCCTTGGTGGATCGTCCCTTGAAGACTAGGAAATGCGCCTCTGCGCGGCTTGTAAAAATGCGCAGGATTCAGCGGCCCAGCAAAAGTGGGGCGCCTCATTCGGGGGCCGCGCTCCCACACCTCTTCGTCGAGAAGTCCTGTGTCGGGACCGGTGCGACTAGCCGGCCCCGGCGGTTTCTGGAATTTCACCGACCGCCCCCAGGGGACCGTGCTCCTTTGCGCTGTCGCTCATGAGTTCAACGATCTGGTCGCGCACCCACATCAGGGCCCGGTCCGTGCTGGTATACTGATGCCACTGGATGGCCTCGACTAGCGGCGGGATTGAGAACTCGGTTTCGACAATACGCAGCGGCAGCATTTTGGCGTAGGCCTGCGCCAGTCGGCGATGCGCCAGCGCAATTCTCTGCGTGCCCGGCAGCAGGAAAGGCATGGTCGTGAACGAGCCCGCGACGATGTCGATATTCCTCAGCCCTTCGCCGAATTCCCGGTTAAACCAGGCTTCATAGGACGGGGTGGCGCCCGGCCCGAAACCTACGGTGACGTGGTGCATCTGCAGGAAATCCGCCGTGCTGACGCGGGACCCGACGCTCGCGTTGTCACTGCTGACGAGACCGCAAACCGTTTCAGTAAAGAGCTGCAGCCGGGGATGCTCTTCGGACATGAAGTTCTGCGGCATGACCAGAAGTTCGATCTCGCCCTTTTCCAGCAGGGCCGCGGGCGACTCCGTGCCGCGCTGAAACTGGCTGGGCTGCATGATCGTGAGTTTGAGCCTGGGCGCCTTCTGCTGGATGGCCCGCAATGCGTCAGCCAGGCCAGCAATCATTACATAGTCGGAGGCAAAGATCCGGACCGCGCGCTCGCTCGAGACCGGGTCAAACTCCGGCACGGTGAGGACCGTAGCGTCGATCCGCAGCAGCAAGTCACGCACTCTCGCGCCCAGTTCCGCCCCGCGCGCCGTTGGGACCATTTCCCGCCCGACCTGCACCAGAAGGTCGTCCTGAAAGTGCTCCCGCAACCGCGCCAGAACTGCGCTCACGGTCGATTGATTGCGGTAGAGCCGCTCGGCTGCCCGGGTCACAGAGCGCTCCGTCAGCAGATAATCGAGCGCCACCAGCAGGTTGAGATCGAAACCCTTGAACCGCATTCTTGCCTCTGATTTTTCCAATTCAAGATATCTGATCTTTCGATTTTATCAATGGATGCTGATCGGCTACCCCAAGGTTGAGCACGGCGCAGACCGAGCCGAAAACTCTTGGAGGAGATCATGATCAAAACACTGAGCGCGCTGCTGGTCGGCGTGTCCCTGCTGGTTCTGCCGACCCAGGCAGAAGAGACCCTGACCTTTGCGACCGCCAGCCCGCCCCAGGGGCCGATTTCCACCGTCATCTTCGACGGCTGGGCCCAGCGGATCAATGCCGATGGCGAAGGCATCGTCCAGATCGACGTCCAGCACGGCTTCACCGTAGCCAGCCCTGCCAATTTCTACGACCGCGTCAAGGACGGCGTCGTGCCGATTTCCTGGGGCATCATGACCACCGTCGGTGGGCGCTTTCCGCTGACCTCGGTGGTCGAACTGCCCAATATGCCGGCCAGCGGCGAGGCCGCGTCCGTAGCCTTCTGGCGCCTCTATGCCGAAGGTCATCTCGACGCAGAATACCACGATATCGTGCCGCTGTTTCTCACCGCCTTCCCACAGTCGGGCATCCACCTGAGCAAGCCCTTGGCATCGCTGGACGACCTGGGCGGCGCGCGGGTCATTGCGGGCTCCCAGACCAATTCGGGCGTCGTGCAGGCGCTGGGCGGCGTGCCGCAATCCATCAACCCTGCCGATGCCTATGAAGCCATCCAGCGCGGCACTGCCGATGGTCGGCTGGTGCCATGGTCGGCCTTTCCGCCCTTCCGCATGGAAGAGATCACCAGCTATCACATCGAGGCCCCGGTGGGCACGGCGGTGGGCATGGTCTTTATCAACCGTGGCG
>CAMLKN010000009.1 GCA_946480655.1 uncultured Devosia sp.
CGAGCGTTTCGGCAACCTGGCGCGTCGCGGCCGAGATGGCGTCGGCGGCGGTGGCCTCCGGCTCGGTCTGCGCGGCCTTGATGATGGCGCGGTAATTGGCGTCGCTTTCGACCGCCACGGCCACCTTGTTCATGGTGGCGACGGCCTCGACCGGATACTGGCCCGAGGCGCTTTCTGCCGAGAGCATGACGGCGTCGGCGCCCTCGAAGACGGCGATGGACACGTCGGAGACTTCGGCGCGGGTGGGGACCGGCGCGGTGATCATGCTCTCGAGCATCTGGGTCGCGACGACCACCGGCTTGCCATAGCGGCGGCACATGCGGATCATGCGCTTCTGCAGGCCGGGGACCTGTTCGAGCGGAAGCTCGACGCCGAGGTCGCCGCGGGCGACCATGATGGCGTCCGAGAGCTTGACGATCTCTTCGAGCCGCTCGATGGCCTGCGGCTTTTCGATCTTGGCCATGACGCCGGCGCGACCCTGGACGATCTTGCGCACGTCGATAATGTCTTCGGGGCGCTGCACGAAGCTGAGGGCGATCCAGTCAACCTCGGCCTTGAGGGCTTCGAGCAGGTCCGCGTGGTCCTTCTCGGTCAGGGCGCCGGTGGGCAGGAGCGTATCGGGCAGGGAGACGCCCTTCTTGTCGGAAAGCTTGCCGCCATAGACCACCTCGGTCTCGATGACGCCGCCTCCGACTTTCGTCGCCTTGAGCTGCAGCTTGCCATCGTCCAGAAGGAGACGGTCGCCCACCGAAACGCTCTCGATGATTTCCGGATGCGGCAGGTAGACGCGCTCGGCATTGCCGGTGTCGTTCTGGTCGCTGTCGAGCACGAATTTCTGGCCCGCGACGAGGTTGACCGAACCACCGGTGAACTTCCAGACGCGCAGCTTGGGACCCTGCAGGTCGGCGAGGATGCCGATCGGGTGCTTGAGGCGCGCTTCAACGGCGCGGATGCGCTTGACGGTCTGGTGCAGGAGCTCATGGCTGGCATGGCTCATATTGATGCGGAAGACGTCGGCGCCGGCCTTGGCCAGTTCCTCGATCATGGTCTCCTCGTGGCTGGCAGGCCCGAGGGTGGCGAGGATCTTCGCGCGTCTGATCCGTCTCATTGCGTATCCGTATTGTCTGGCGTTGTGGGGGCGTCGGGGTCAACCAGGAAGGCCGGATCCTCAAGATCTTCGCCCAGATCCGGACCGACGACACTGGGCGTGCCCGCATTTTCAGTGAGCTGCAGCGTCCAGTCGGAGCGGTTCTGAGTATCGATCTCAAAGAACCCGGTGCGCTCATAGCCCCGGGCGAGGCAATCCTCAACCCCGAATATTGTGAAGGTTTCGTCACGGGTGCACATGAAGACCTGGCCGTCCCAGGCACCCCCGCCGACATCGTCGACGGCATAAAGATAGTAGAAGCGGCGCTGCAGGTCGCCCTGGAAGATCACCCGGCAATCGCCCGGAGGGGCCTGCCACCAGCCCTCGCTCATCCAGCCGCGCTCGGCCCTGTAGCCCAGGGCAATCGAGATCAGGTTGGCCGACTCGTTGCAAACGCGCAGGTCCGCCCGAGCGGGCGTGGTCGCCGCCATGGCCATGAAGCCCGCAAAGCCTGCGAGCACCAGGGTCGAGCCGAGACGAAGGGAAGTCACCATTGCGCTGGAAATCACCGGAAAACGTGCCCTTCTTTGATCGTATGGCGGGGGTGAGGTCAATGGCTAAAGCCGCGATTTGACGGAATTGCGGGCATGTTTGTCGCCCTGATCAGAAAAGTGGCGTTCCTGCGACAATCGGGGGTTTTCCACCCCCGGATGGCAGGGTGTGGATTGGGCCAGAAAGGGGTTGAACCGGGATTGGGCTTGGGGTTGATGGGGGCCGGACAATTCCCGTTTCGTTTTCCTGCCTCCGGATCTGGCGCATCGCCCCCGGAGGCACAGATTGAGGTTAGCCATGGCCGTTGAGGACAGCGTCGCGCAGGACCAGCTGCGTGCTTTCATCGAGCGCATCGAGCGCATGGAAGAAGAAAAGGCGGCCATTGCCGCCGATATCAAGGAAATCTATGCCGAGGCCAAGGGCAATGGCTTCGACACCAAGATCCTGCGCAAGATCGTGACCATCCGCAAGCAGGATGCCAATGAGCGGATGGAGCAGGAAGCCCTGCTCGAGCTCTATATGTCGGCTCTGGGCATGGTCGAGGCGCCGCCGGAGCGCTGATCGGTCGGCGCTGTGCGCCTAAACCAGAATATCGAGCAGGGCCTTCGTCATGTCGCTGGCCACGCTCGCCACTTTGGCGGAAGCCTTGAAATCGTGCTTGGCCTGGATGACGTTGACCATCTCGGCCGACACATCCACGTCATGGCCTTCGACGCCAATGCGGGCAATGCGGCTGGCGCTCTGCTCCAGCTGATGGCTGGCCCGGTACATGCCGGATGCGGCGTTGGATAGACTGGAAATGGTCATGCCTGGTCCTGCTGGCGTCTGGCATACAGCCAAGCGCCTGAAAGATTGACGGGCCGTTAAGCGGCCAGCGCTGCAAGTACAGCAAAGTCCTGACAATCCACCATCCCGTCGCGGATGCGCAGATGGGTGCCCGGCGGCACGGGGCGCCACTGCTCGCCTGCGTCACCGAAGGGTTCGGATGCCACGGCAATGCCGGTTTCCAGCGCGCACCAGTAGAGCGAGGGCGGGCGGTCGTCGCTGGCCCAGCGGAAGGCATGCAACGCTTCTCCATCGGTCAGGATGGCGGTGAAGCGCAGGGGCTGGGTGATGCCATTGGCGTGCTGGATGCGCAGGCAGGTGCGCAGCATGGCGGCCAGAGCGCCGGCCGGATCCTGGCCGAGCCCGTTGCCGAGGGCAGCGAGAAACATGGCCTCGCTGTCGCTATTGCCGCGTCGCGCGGCATAGAGATCATCGGGGACGAGCGCTTCGACGGATCGGCGGATGGCTTCGTAGCCGCCGATTTGCCCATTGTGCATGAACAGGTGCCGCCCGGAGGCGAAGGGATGGCAATTGGCCATGGTGACTTCGCCCGAGGTCGCGGAGCGGACATGGGCCAGAAACAGCCCGGCTTCCACCTGATGGCAGAGCGAAGCGAGATTGGCGTCGGACCAGGCCGGCAGGATGCCGCGATAAAGGCCTGGCTCGGGCCGCGATCCGTACCAGCCCACGCCACAGCCATCGCCATTGACGACGGTCTTGGCCTCGCGCGCGGCGTGCGACTGACGGACAAGCGACGCATCCGGCTCGATCAGCAGCTTGTCGAGAAAGATGGGCCGGCCGGAATAGGCAAGGAACCGGCACATGATCAGGCCGCCTGGACCAGGTTGCTGTCGAGCGCGAAGCGTATGGCCGCGTCGGCATGGATGGTGGTGGAATCGTAGCCGGGCAGGGGCAGGGCGGATGGATCGAGCAGAAGGCCGATCTCGGTGCAGCCCAGGATGACACTATCGGCGCCAGCCTCTTTGGCCTGATCGATGATAGCGAGATAGGCGGCCCGCGAGGCCTCACACACCTCGCCCTGGCAGAGCTCGTTGAAGATCACGTCGTGGACGAGCTGCCTGCCGGCCGCATCCGGCACCATGACATCAAGGCCAAGGGCGCGCATGCGATCGGTGTAGAAGCCGTGTTCCATTGTGTAGCGCGTGGCCAGCAGGAGCGGGCGCTTGCGGCCATCGGTGCGCAGCGCAGCGGCGGTCTCGGTGATGATGTCGATGAGCGGCACGCCGATCATGGAGGCCACGGGTTCGGCGACCAGATGCATGGTATTGGTGCAGATGAGGATGCAGTCGGCGCCTGCCTTGGCGAGGCCTGCGCCCGCTTCGCCGAGCATGGCGCCGGCCAGGTCCCAGCGCCCGGCCTTCTGCAATGCCACGACTTCGGTGAAGTCCAGCGAGCGCAGGGCGATGTCGGCCGAGGCGAGGCCGCCGCGCAGGCGCCGCACCTGTTGATTGATATGCCGGTAGTAGACGGCGGTGGATTCCCAGCTCATGCCGCCGATGAGGCCGATCGTCTTCATTCCTGCGTCCCTCCAGGTTGGCACGAGTGTGACGCGCTTCGGCAGCATTTTGGATGCAGAAATGGCTGATCGACAACGTTGATGCGCCTTCCAGTTGCACAAGAAACCAAAATGACGCAATCTGAATGCGTCAATGTCGGAGGTGGCGGTGCTGGATGATCGTGATAGGAGGATTCTGAGCCTCCTGCAGGCGGATGCGGACATGCCGGTGACCCAGATTGCCGAGGACGTGGCGCTGTCGCCATCGGCCTGCTCGCGCCGCATTACCCGACTCAAGGAAGAGGGCTATGTCGCCCGAACGCTGGTGGAACTGGACCGCCGCAAGATCGGGTTGCCGACCACGGTCTTCGTCATCGTCCGCACCGGCAGCCATGCGGCCGGCTGGCTGGAGAAGTTCCACGCGGCTGTCGCGGCCATCCCCGAGATCGTCGAGGTGCACCGGCTGACCGGCAATTTCGACTACATCCTGAAAATCGTGCTGCCCGATGTCGAGCACTATGATGTGGTCTACAAGCAGCTGGTGAGCCGCATCGAGCTGTTCGACATGTCGGCCTATATCTCAATGGAGACGGTGAAGGCGGCCAAGGGTGTGCCGACGAACTATGCTTGAGCACGGAGAGGTTTGCCTTGCCCGAGACCGTCCTCGGGCCTGACCCGAGGACCATTCACCGCGAACACCGGAAGCGCGGCGTGTGCGGGCAGAGGCCCTCGGGTCAAGCCCGAGGGCGGCGCAGCGATGGTTGAGGTCAGACCTTGGCCAGAGCCGCCTGCATCGCAGCCTGATCATAGCCAAGCGCCGTTAGCGCCGTGGCGACGATGCCGGCGCGGTCTAGGCCGGCTGCGGCATACATGTCGGCCTGGGTCGAGTGCTCGACAAAGGTGTCGGGGATCATCAGCGGGCGGAAGCGCAGCTTGCCGTCGAGCAGGCCATTGCTGGCGAGGAAGGTCGCCACATGGCTGCCGAAGCCGCCAAGGCCGCCTTCTTCGGTGGTGACGAGCACGTCGTGGGATTGGGCCAGCGCGGCGATCAGCTCCTCGTCGAGCGGCTTCATGAAGCGCGCATCGGCGATGGTTGGATTGAGGCCCAGCGCCGCCAGCTTGTCGGCGGCGGCCAGCACTTCACCCAGGCGCGTGCCATAGGAGAGGAGGGCAATGGTCGCGCCCTGGCGCAGCACGCGGCCCTTGCCGATGGGGAGGATCTCGCCGCGCGCCGGCATATCGACGCCGAGGCCGTCGCCACGCGGATAACGGAAGCTGATCGGACCTTTGTCATAGGCGGCGGCGGTCGCAACCATGTGGCGCAGCTCGGCTTCGTCGGCGGCGGCCATCTGCACGATGCCGGGAATGGCGCCGAGATAGGCATTGTCGTAATTGCCGGCATGAGTGGGGCCGTCGGCGCCGACATAGCCGGCCCGGTCAATGGCAAAGCGCACCGGCAGGGACTGGATGGCCACGTCGTGGATCACCTGGTCATAGGCGCGCTGCAGGAAGGTCGAATAGATGGCGCAGAAAGGCTTCATGCCTTCGCAGGCCATGCCGGCGGCAAAGGTCACGGCGTGCTGCTCGGCAATGCCCACGTCGTAGATGCGGGTGGGGAAGATTTCGGCGAACCTGTCGAGGCCGGTGCCCGAGGGCATGGCGGCGGTGACCGCGACGACGCGCGGATCGGCCTCGGCCTCCTGGATCAGCGAGGAGGCAAAGACCGAGGTATAGGACGGGGCATTGGACGGAGCCTTGGCCTGGGCGCCGGTCACGACGTTGAACTTGGCGACGCCGTGATATTTGTCGGCGGAGTTTTCCGCCGGGGCATAACCCTTGCCCTTCTTGGTGACGGCGTGGATCAGGATCGGACCTTCGCCGAAGTCGCGCACGTTTTCGAGGATGGGCAGGAGGTCGTCGAGATTGTGCCCGTCGATGGGGCCGACATAGTAGAAGCCCAGTTCCTCGAACAGCGTGCCGCCGGTGAAGAAGGAGCGGGCAAACTCCTCGGTCCGGCGGGCCGGTTCGTGCAGGAAAGGCGGCAGCTTGTGGACGATGTTCTTGGCCGCCTCGCGGGTGCCGCGATAGACCGGGCCTGAGACCAGTCGCGCCAGATAAGTGCGCAGCGCGCCGGTGGGCGGGGCAATGGACATGTCATTGTCGTTGAGGATGACGATGAGCCGCGCGTCCATGGCGCCGGCATTGTTCATCGCCTCGTAGGCCATGCCCGCCGACATGGCGCCGTCACCGATGACGGCAATCACATTGCGCGGCGTTTCGAGATGGCGGCTGGCTTCGGCCATGCCGAGGCCGGCGGAAATCGACGTCGAGGAATGACCGGCGCCAAAGGGGTCGTATTCGCTTTCGGCGCGGCGGGTGAAGCCGGAAAGGCCGTCCTTCTGGCGCAGGGTGCGCATGCGGTCGCGGCGGCCGGTCAGGATCTTGTGCGGATAGGCCTGGTGGCCGACATCCCAGATGATGCGGTCATGCGGGGTATCGAAGACGGCGTGCAGCGCCACGGTCAACTCGACCACGCCGAGGCCGGCGCCCAGATGTCCGCCGGTCACCGAGACGGCGTCGATCATTTCGGCGCGCACTTCATCGGCCAGCTGCCGGAGGCTTTCGCGCGGCAGAGCGCGCAGGTCGGCAGGCGAGTGGACAGTGTCGAGCAGCGGCGTTTCGGGCTTGTCGGCCAAGCGTATCCCCATGGAAGACTTGTTCAACCCTGTTTAGGCGTCGGGTCGGGGCTTGGCAATGGCGCGCGCCCCGATGCGGCGAAGGGTCTTTTGTCTAGTCGCGCTTCCGAGACGCAAAATCGTAGCCACTTTGCTGGAAGCGAACCAGCTGTCGCGGACCATTCAGGCTTTTGCGGGGCGGTGTGCGGTGCTAGTTGCTGGCGACGACGAGCGGCGCCGACAGGGTGAAGCGATCGTGGACCGGCACGGGATCGGCATCGCCAATGCCCTTGACCAGGACGTGGCGGCCCATTTCCGGGGTCGGGTCAAAATCGGCCTCGTCGTGATCGAAGATCACGGCATAGCGGGAGGATGTCAGGGCAGCCGGGTCGATGAAGATGTCGGCCACATGTTCGAGGTCGGGGGCCACCAGATCGGGCTTGCGCATGGCATCGGGGCCGGGACGGCCGGCGACATGCTGGGCCAGGGCCTCGGCCAGCGGCGTTGCCTCCACGGCATCGGTGGCGCCGAACGTGCTGTCGAACAGGCCCATCAGCGGATTGGTTCCGCCGCCCAGCGAGGCCGTGCGCAGGCCGGTGGCGGCAGTCAGCGGCGGCAGGATGGGCAGGCGCGTAGCCGGGCTCGGCGGCGTGCCGGTGCTGGCCGTGGTGCTGCCCTGGATGATCATCTCCAACGCCCGCTGCGCACCAGGTTCCGGCGTCGGCGCGGCAGCATAGGCGGTGAGGATGTCGGAGGGCGGATCGGTCATGATGACGCGCGGCGTCGGCATGGTCGGCGCCGTCAACGCCGCGAGGGCAGTCACGGCATTTTCGGCGCGCAGGTCGGGCGGCATGCTCACCGGCATGGCTACGGCGACCGTGGTCAGTTCGCCCTCGGTCAGCGGTGCGCTGCCGGTGGTGGAGAAGGGAATTGTGGTGTCGGTCAGAGAAGCGACCTGCATGTCGGCGCCACCAAGGTCTGCCGGGCGCGCTACGGGCATGACCGGGGCAATCGGGCCGGTGCGCTGCGGCGTCAGCGCGGCGGTCTGAACCTGCGCCGCGGGTGCGGCCCCGGCAGCGGGTTGGTCATTGCCGCCGAACAGGACATCCATGAGAGTGCGGCCGCTGCCGCCCCCACTATCGGCAACGGCCGTACCGGAGCTGGAGCCGTTGCAGGGATAGGCATGGCAGCGTTTCCATTCGGCCAGGGCGACCTGATAGCCCTGCTGCGACAGCGGCTTGCCATCGGTGGGCAAGTGCATGGTCTTGCCGTCCGGGAAGATTTCCTGGAGCTGGGCGCGAGTCATGCGCGGCCAGGCGCGGACCGAGCCGGTATCGAGATGCACGAACGGGCTGCCCGACGTCGGATAGTAGCCGACACCGCCCACCTGCTTCTTCATCGCGGCGGCGCGCAGGCGCGTCAGCGGAACGCCGGGGATGAAGAAATCCATGGCCGTGCCGCGCATATGCTGGGAATTATCGGCAACGCCCGAGGATTTGGAGGCCAGCATGGCATTGGTGGCGGGGGAGCGATAGGCGGAGACGATGTGGATCGGCTGGGTCGCCCCGACCTCCTGATAGACTTCCCAGACCAAGTCGAAGAGGCGCGGGTCCATCCTGGTGGGCTCGTTGCGGCGCCAGTCCCGCAGGAACTGGTTGAGCTCATTGAGGCCCGACTGGACATATTGCCCATTGCGCTTGAAGACGATGCGCGCCGTTTCCTGTGTATGGGTGTAATAGAGGTAGAGCGCGCGTTCGGACGCCGCCTGTGCGGGCGCCGCCGGCAGAAGTGCGGACAAGACCAGAACCGCAGCAGCCAGCAGCCGCGCGGTGCGCCCCCAATTGATCAACCCCATAACCGTCACGCCAAACTCTGCCCGGTGGTTTCGTCAGATAATGGTGGACGTTAGCGCCCAAATCGCACGAATTGATTAACGCTAACCAGTTGTGAACTGGCCTGCGGCCCCTCACAGGACTGTTATTAAGGGCAAAAGCAGGCGCAACCAAGGCGAAAATGTAAACGCCGCCTTAACGCGCCTGCCTTGTCAGCGCTCTGCCGATCAGGGCGACAGTTCTTCGGGCGCCGTTTCGGCCTCGGCAACGATGGCCGGTTCGGGCTCCGTATCGAGCCCCATGGCGGCGATCAGCTTTTCGTGGTGGCCATAGACGTCGCCAAAGGAGCGGATGGTGCCGTCTTCATCCACGCGCAGGGTGAAATAGGCCAGATGCACCGGAATCTGCTTTTCCGGGTTCACCCAACGCTCGGAGGGGCCGAACATGGCCTCGAGCGAGGCGCGCGAGATATTGGGCTCGTTGGCCATCAGCGCATCGGCAAATTCCATCGGGTTCTGCACGCGCACGCAGCCATGGCTGAAAGCGCGATAGGAGCGCGAGAACAGCGACTTGGACGGCGTGTCGTGGAGATAGACGTCGTGCTTGTTGGGGAAGAGAAACTTGATCTGCCCCAGGGCATTGCCGGCGCCGGGGCGCTGGCGGACGCGGAACGGGAAGTTGGACGAGGAAACCTGGCTCCAGTCCACCGACCAGGGGCTGATGGGCGAGCCATTGTAGAGCAGGTCCATGTTGTGGCTGTCGGTATAGCCCGGATTGGCCAGCACGGCGGGGGCGATTTCGCCCCGCAGAATGGAGGAGGGGACGTTCCAGTAGGGGTTGACCACCAGATGGCGGATATTGTCCGAGAAGATCGGCGTCTGGTTCTTGGTGGTGCCGACGACGACGCGGGTGGTGTATTCGGGCTGGCCGTTGCGCTCGATCCAGAGGCGGAATTCGGGAATGTTGACGAAGACGCGGAAGTCGCCCAGGTCGGAGGGCATCCAGCGCCAGCGCTCCATATTGGCGATGATGTCCTCGCGCCGCGTGGCCGTGCCACCATTGAGCGCAGCCACCGTAGCCGGTCCGATGATGCCGTCGACTTCCAGCCCCTGGCCTTCCTGGAAGGCCTTGATCGCATCGACCGTCAGCTCGTCATAGAGCTGCGACGTCGACGCGGCCAGTTCCAGCCGGGCGCGGATGGCAGGCAGGCGCGCGTCTGAATTGCCCGGGCGCAGCACAGGCCCATCGCCGATCGGGGTCGGGCGGGCGGCGCTCGATTGCTCGAAGGTGGCGAGCGCGGCCTTGAGAGCGAGGAATTCGGGATGCTTGGGCTCGAGCCTGGCGAGGATGGCGGCGGGATCGTTGCTCCCGGCCAGTTGCTCGAGCAGGGCCGCCTCGTCGATGGGCTTGGGCGTGATATCGAGCAGCCTGCTGATCGACTGCGGATCGATGCGACCGTTATGCAGGTGGTTGGCATAGCGCATGGTTGCCGCCGAGAAGGCGGTTTCGAGCGTTGCCAGGGCAATGCCGTCGCCGGCGAGCTTGTCCCGGGCGATGGATGGCGTCAGGTAGTCGGAAGGGTCGAGCCCTTCGGCCTCGGCATTTTCGAACAGGGTGATGATCTTGGCGGCGGCGGGCGAAAAGACCACCTTGCCGGCGCTGTCCTCGGTCAGCCAGATGGGTTCGAAATGGCGCTCGCCATAAAGGAAGTAGAGGCGCTGCGCTTCCGCATGGGCTGCCGTATCCGGCCGGGCGCCGTAATAGGCGGCCGACAGGCCGGCCTTGATGGTGCGTGCCAGTTCCGTCTGGGGCGGGGCGATGACGATCCGGCTGACCTCGACGCTCGCCACCTGCTGGGCAAGGGCGGGTGCCACCGGGATGGCGGCGGCGAGAATGGCGACCAGACTGACCAGAACCTTGTGCATCATTGCTCCTGACGGCGTAACGCTAGGACGCAGGACAAGCCGAATCCGGCCCATCCAGGCCCGCCGCTGGGATTCTCAATACTCTGCAAACCTTAACGGGAGCAATCGCTCGCAACTTCGTGAAATCGCGCTGTGGCAAGGCTGCAACGCCCGCTGGAACGGGCGCCGCGCATGCCCCGGTCAGAACTTGTAGTTGACGCCGGCGCGGATCACCGAGAAGCGCTGGGTGATGTTGCGGTTCCCCACCGTCGGCAGGCCGTTATAGGCCTGGGAGCCGAGGTCGACATAGAGATACTCGGCCTTGAACGAGAGATTGGCGGTGGCCTGCGCTTCGAGGCCGACGCCGGCCGTCCAGCCGACATGGTTGGCCGATTGCGAGGTGATGACGCCGGTGGTTTCCTGCGCGGTGCCGCGGCCATAGGCAAGGCCGAACGTGGCATAGGGCATGACTTGGCCAACGGGCACGCCGGCGCGGGCGCGCAGCGTACCGAAAAGGTCGGTCTTGGCCTCGAACGTGCCCCCGGCAATGGGTTCACGGTAGCCGATATTGGCCCATTGCAGGTCCGCTTCACCACCCAGCACGAAACCGCCCAGATCCAGGTTGTAGCCGGCCTGGCCGCCCAGGGTCCAGCCGGAGGCGTTGTTGTCGGTGACCCCGCCCGGCAGGGCCGGGCTGTTGACCGTCGTGCCCCAGCCATAGCCGCCGCTGATGCCGGCATAAAAGCCGGTCCATTGCGTGGCGCTGGTCGGCGAATAGATGGGCGAGGATGTGTTGCCGCCCCAGCCGAGATCTGCGGCCTGCACGGGAAGGCAAGCCAGCACCAGGGCGGACAGCGCAATACCTGAGAGTCTCATCATGGCCTCGTGGTTAGTTTCGAGGCGCAAATTGGCGCTAATCCGTTAATGGTTGGGTAAGGAACAGGGTTAACGCAGGGGTTTCCCGTTCACATTTGCCGGGTCAGGCGGCGTCGTTGATGAGCCCTTCGGCAAGGCCATATTCGTGCAGCTTGCGGTAGAGCGTCGACCGCCCGATTCCGAGGGCCCGCGCGACGCGCGACATGCGCCCGCCATGATGCTCGATGGCAAAGGCAATGGCGTCGCGCTCGATTTCGGCCAGTGCCTGCAGTTCCCCGTTTTCGGCAAGGAACCGGTCGCGTGCGGGCAGGGTTTCCGGCTCGATGCGCGGCCGCGCCACGGCTGCGTCGATATGGACGGGTTCGCTGGGGGTCGCGACTTTCTCGACCAGGCGCAGCGCCTCCTCGCGCCCCGATGACTGCGCCACGATCTGCGGAAAATCCTGAGTTTCGAGGAAGGGGCCGTCGCTGAGCACGATGGCGCGATAGACGGCGTTCTCGAGTTGGCGGACATTGCCCGGCCAGTCATAGTCCTGGAGCAGCTTCATGACGGCGGGAGAGGCGCCCAGCACGCGTTTGCCGGCCTCGGCGGCGAAGCGGGCGATGAAGTGGTCGACAAGCGCCGCCATGTCCTCGCGGCGCTCGCGCAGCGGCGGCACATAGATCGGAAAGACGTTGAGGCGATAGAACAGGTCTTCGCGGAACTCGCCGGACTTGGCCAGGTTCAGAAGGCGCCTGTTGGTCGCCGAGATCAGCCGCACATTGACCTTTTCGGGTTTTGTGGCGCCGACCGGCTCGATCTCGCCTTCCTGCAGCGCGCGCAGCAGCTTGACCTGGGTGTCGAGCGGCAATTCTCCCACTTCATCGAGGAAGAGCGTGCCACCATGGGCCTCGGCAAACTTGCCGGCCTGGTCGGCATGAGCACCGGTAAAGGCCCCCTTCTTGTGCCCGAACAGCACGGATTCGACGAGATTGGGCGGGATCGCGCCGCAATTGACGGTGACGAAGGGTTTTCCGGCGCGTTCTCCCGTGCCCTGGATGATCCGGGCAACCAGCTCCTTGCCGACCCCTGTCTCGCCTTCGATCAACACTGGAATGGTGCTCTTGGCCGCCTTGGCGCAAAGGGTGATCACGCGCGCCATGCTGGGCGCCGATGCGATCATGTCCTTGCGCGAGAAGGTGCCGGCCTTGCGGGCATGCTCGGCGCGGATGGCGGCTTCGAGCGCATCGAGCTTCATGGCATTGCGCAGCGAAATGATGAGGCGCTCAGGCGCCACGGGCTTGACGAAGTAATCCGCCGCACCCTGGCGCATGGCCGAGATAACGGTTTCGAGCGACGCATTGGCGGTCTGGATGATGACGGGGGTGGTGAGGCCTTCCTTGCGCATCGCCTCCATGACGCCCATGCCATCGAGATCGGGCATGACCAGGTCGAGGATCATGGCGCCCAGTTTCGGGTCGTCGCGCAGGATGGCGAGGGCCTGCTCGCCGCCGGTGGCGGTGATCGGCTTGAAGCCGGCCCGGTTGGCAATTTCTGCGGTCAAGCGCAGTTGCACCGGATCGTCGTCAACCACCAGAACACGCGTCATCTTCACCCCAAGGTCTCGTCTGCCGGCACGAATCGAGCTGTGCCGTTTTGGGAAAGACGATGCCGCCGGCTCCTTAAGAGGATGTTAAGCCTAGAGAATTTTGGGTGCACCGAGGTAGTGAAAATGAAAGAGGGCCGCGGCTTATGCCGTGACCCCCCAGAGCGTTCTCAACGATTTCTGTTTGCTGCCTTATTGCCGCGTGGCGCCCTGGAGCTTGAAAAGTTCGTCCTTCACTTCGAGTTTCTTACGCTTCAGCGCTGCCACCATCAGGTCGTCGGAGAGCCGATTTTGGGACTCGGTCTGGATCATCCGATCCAGTTCCTGATGGCGCCGTTCCAGCGCCGCGATGTGGCCTTCAGTCGTCATAACAACTCCTTTCAGCGTGTTGGACAAAGGCATCGTCACAAATATTTCATGCTTTGTCGACGCCGTTTCGGAGGCCCCTGAAATTCAGATGCAAAACTCTCCGTGATCGGTTAACCAAGGGTGTGACCCAAGCCTATCGATGCTGGTAACCCATGCTGCAACTGAGCAAGGAACAGGAAGCCCAACTGGGGTTGGAACTGGCGACAAAACGCCAGGAACACTCGGATTTGGACGCTGCCATCCATACGCTGAGCCAGTCGCAGATGGCCGACCGGATGCTCATCCAGCGGCTCAAGAAGCGCAAGCTGGCGCTCAAGGACCGTATCGTCCAGCTCGAGAATATTCTTCTGCCCGACATCATCGCCTGAGCGTTCCGCCGCCTTGAGTTGTGGCAGGATTTGGGCTAATTGCGCGCTTTGCGGAGCGGCACGGGGGAATCGCCATGCTCAAGCCACCGGTCGCCATTGTCATGGGCAGCCAATCGGACTGGCCCACAATGCGGCTGGCCGCCGAAACCCTCGAAAGTCTCGAAGTCGAATATGAGGCGCGCATCGTTTCGGCGCATCGCACGCCCGAGCGCATGGTGGACTTTGCCACCAATGCCCGCGCCGAGGGCGTCAAGGTCATCATTGCCGGGGCCGGCGGGGCGGCGCATCTGCCCGGCATGATTGCCTCCATGACCACACTGCCGGTCTTCGGCGTGCCGGTGCGTTCCAAGGCGCTCAACGGCCTCGACAGCCTCTACTCCATCGTGCAGATGCCCGGCGGCATTCCGGTCGGCACGCTGGCCATCGGCGAGCCCGGCGCCATCAATGCGGCGCTGCTGGCGGCATCCGTGCTGGCCCTCAGCGACGATGACCTGGCCGAACGCCTGGAGGCTCACCGCGCCCGCCAGACCCAGTCCGTGCCCCAGTTTCCGTCCGACCTCGAGTAGTGCCTTTGACCGAAGAAACCACCATCCTCGCCCCTGGCGCCACCATCGGCATTCTGGGCGGGGGGCAATTGGGGCGCATGCTGGCGCTGGCTGCGGCAAAGCTTGGGCTCAAGAGCCACATCTATTGCCCGGATCCGCAGAGCCCGGCCTTCGACGTGACGCCCCTGAAGACCGTGGCGGCCTATGACGATGTCGAGGCCCTCAAAGCCTTCGCGGCCGAGGTCGATGTCGTCACCTATGAGTTCGAGAACGTTCCGGCCGCGACCGCCCAAGTGCTGTCTGGATTGAAGCCGCTGCGGCCCGGCGCCAATGCGTTGGCCATTTCGCAGGATCGGCTGCTGGAAAAGGGCTTCCTCGCCTCCAAGAATATTCCGGTGGCGCCCTATCGCGCTGTTCATAGCCTCGACGACCTCAACAAGGCCGTGGCCGAACTTGGCCTGCCGGCCGTGCTCAAAACCACACGCCTCGGTTATGACGGCAAGGGCCAGCGGGTGTTGCGCGAACCCGGTGACGCCGAGGCGGCCTTCAATGAACTGAAACCGCATCCGCTGGTGCTCGAAGGCTTCGTGCCCTTCGAGAAGGAAATTTCGGTGGTCGTGGCGCGCGGGCTCGATGGCACGGTGCGCGCGTTCGATGCCGCCGAAAACGTGCATCGCCACCATATTCTTTATACCTCGACCGTGCCCGCCAATGTCCCGCCGGGCGTCGAAAAGCACGCCGCCATGCTGGCCAAGGTCATCGTCGTGGCGCTCGATTATGTGGGCGTGCTGGGCGTCGAATTCTTCGTTGTGGGCGGCGAAAGACCCTCGCTCCTGGTCAACGAGATCGCGCCGCGCGTGCACAATTCCGGACACTGGACCGAGGCAGTTTGCCTCACGGACCAGTTCGAGCAGCATATCCGCGCCATTGCCGGCTGGCCGCTGGGCGACCCAAGGCGCATGGCCGATGTGGTGATGCAGAACCTTGTCGGCGACGAGGTCGACATTGTCCCCAACGGGCTCGATGGCGATACCCAGCCGCATCTTTACGGCAAGGCTGAAGCGCGGCCGGGCCGCAAGATGGGGCATGTTAATCGGATCACTCGATCTGGGCCAAACTAGCCTCCCCCTCATCCGGCGCTGCGCGCCACCTTCTCCCCGATGGGGAGAAGAATAGAAGAGAGCTCGGCGCGAATTCCTCTCCCCATCGGGGAGAGGTGGCCCGGCATGGCCGGGTCGGTGAGGGGGTTACCGCCCCAGCCACGCCTTCATCGCCTCGACCACCGGGCCAGGATTTTCCATCGTCGGCAGATGTGCCGCATCGGGGAACTGCACCAGTTCCGCATCCCGAATGTGCGACGCCATTTCCTCGGCCAGCTCCGCCGGGGTCATCTTGTCCAGTACGCCAACGCCCACGAGGGTCGGTACGCGGATATCCTTGAGGCGCGGCACCGAATCGATCCGGCCCATGATCGCGGTCTGCTGGCGAATATAGACATCCGGGCCGACGCGCTCGGACATGGCCTGGACTTCTTCGGCCAGTGGCGTGCCCAGATGGTGGGGCGCGACGAGCTGGCCGAGGAGGCCACGCGAGACGCCAATGAACTTGCCCTGGCCGATCATTTCGATGCCCTTGCGGCGGGTTTCGCGGCGTTCTTCCGTGTCGGCGCGGGCAGAGGTGTCGAAGAGAGCGAGATGCGTCACCCGTTCGGGCGCCTGGCGCATGATTTCGAGCGCCACATAGCCACCCATGGAGAGGCCGGCCAAGGCAAAGCGCGGCGGGGCGACTGCAAGTGTGCGGGCGGCCATGGCGGCAATCGACTCGTCGAGCCTCAGGTCAGCGACCATGGGGGCGATGTGATCGGCAAGGCCGTCGATGACGTCGCGCCACA
The DNA here is from genome assembly GCA_946480655.1 of uncultured Devosia sp. The sequence continues at coordinate 16,026 of CAMLKN010000009.1, forward strand.
GCCGCTGGTCGCAGATCAGGCCGGGCAGGAAGACGACGGGTTGGTACATTTGGCGCTCCGGTTTGGATGCATGAGGCGTAGGGGAACTTGCAAAAACCCACAAGATGCCTGCATTTTTCCTGGCACCAAGTGTGGACAGGTTTGGTTTGTTGGGCTATAGAGCGCGCCACGGTGACCGGTTCAGCTGGTCGGCGGGGTGGTTATTATGGCCACATCGCTTCCATCCACACAGATTGCATAGCTTTGAAAGGGCGGTTGACCTTTGCAAGTAGTCGTTCGCGATAACAATGTTGACCAGGCGCTGCGCGCACTGAAGAAGAAGCTGCAGCGCGAAGGCGTCTTCCGCGAAATGAAGCTGCGCAACTACTACGAGAAGCCCTCTGAGAAGAAGGCTCGCCAGAAGGCCGAGGCCGTTCGTCGCGCCCGCAAGCTGGCTCGCAAGCGCGCCCAGCGCGAAGGCGGCATCGTTGCCGCTCCGGGTCGTCCGAGCTAAGCCTAGCTCTGGCAACACCAGAAATCAAAACGCCGTCCCACCTCGGGGCGGCGTTTTCTTTTGGCCCGTTCAGCGTCGCCGCCAGCGATCCAGAAGGGCGACGCCAATGGTGATCGCGGCGACCGCCGGCAGTTGGATGGTCAGGGCCGTGCGCGCATCGGGAAAGAACGTGCCCGCGGTCAGCGAGCCGGCAAAACCGCCGCCCACCTGGAAAAAGCCGGTCAGGGCGCCGGCCGCCCCGGCAATGGCGCCGAACCCGGCCATGGCTGCGGCCGTGGCGCTGGGGCTGATAAAGGCCAGGCCCAGCATCCAGACGCCCACCGGCCCCATGATGGCGATGACCGAGGTCGGGAACAGATGCGGCAGTGCGGCAAAACCGAGGCCGCTGATGCCCAGCAGCATGAGCGCGATCGTTACCAGCCTCCCGCCGGAAATGCGCGTCGAGAGATGCGTGACGATCAGGTTGCCCAGGATGAAGCTGGCCGTCTGCACCAGCATGGCCATGGCAAACTGGAATGGCGTCAGGCCCATGTCATCGATGAAGATGAAGGGCAGGAGCGCCGTGAAGCCGTGAAAGCCGGAAAAGGTCAGCCCCAGGAGCAGTGACGGAAACATGAAATCCGCCGAAGTGAGGAGCTGCCGGTAATTGCCGAAGATGACGCGCGGCCGGAAGGGCTGGCGAGCGTCCTCGGGCAGGGTCTCGCGGGCGCCCCAGCCGAGCAGGGCAAGGATGGCAAGGCCAAAGCCGGCCATGACCACGAACATGTGGTGCCAGTTGCCCAACAGCAGGATAAGGCTGCCCAGGGTGGGTGCCACGGCTGGCGTCACTGTGAGGATCAGGTTGACCAGTGTGAGGATGCGGATGGCTTCACTGCCCACGAACTGGTCCCGCACCATGGCGCGGGAGAGGGCGACACCGGCGGAAACCCCAAACCCCTGCACGAAGCGGCCGATGAACAGCATTTCGAGGCTCGGTGCTGCCGCGGCGATCAGGCTGCCTAGCACATAGATGGCGAAGAAGCCCAGCCCCACCGCGCGTCGCCCGTAGCGATCCGAGAGCGGGCCGCAGATCAGCTGGGCCAGCGCAAAGGCCGAGAAATAGACGGTCAACGTCAGCTTGCCTGCCGCATCGGTGGTGCCAAAATCGGCGACGATGGTGGGCAGGGCAGGGGAATAGAGCGTCAGGCTCAGCGGGCCGGTGGCGACCATGAGCCCGCCGATAATGGCGGTCCGCCGGGCGGACATGCCCAGCGGGCGGGGCGGCTTCACGGCGTCAGGGCTTTCTCGAAGAAGGGTTCGGCCTGGCCCCAGATTCCCGCCTTCCAGAGATCGGAGTGGTCGGCGCCCTCGACGATCCAGAGTTCATCGGGATTGGGCGCCAGCGCATGGAGCCGCTCGCCATTGGAAACGCCGATCGTGCGGTCGGCCGTGCCATGGGCGACCAGAACCGGCTCGGTGACGTCCTTGATCCAGAGATCGTTGCGGAACTGGTCCTGCATGACCAGGCCCACGGGCAGGATGGGATAGCGTTCCGCCGCTACGCCCACGGCGGAAAGGAAGGGCGTTTCGAGCAGCAGGGCTGCCGCCTCGCGCTCGCTCGCCACATAGGTGGCCGGGCCGGAGCCGAGCGAGCGGCCCCAGATGAGGATGGGGGCGTCAGTCTCTGCATCGAGCCAGTCATAGGCGGCAAGGGCATCGGTCAGGATGTTGGTTTCGGAAATCTCGCCGGGAGAGGCCGGGAAGCCGCGATAGTCGAAGGCGAGAAAGCCATAGCCCTCGGCCACGAAGCGCTCGTAGCGCTCGCTCTCTTCGGTAAAGCTCTTGGAATTGCCCTTGTAGTAGAGAATGACCGGCCGGCCGGCGGCCGGAGCCTGGTACCAGCCATTGACCACCGAACCGTCGCTCGGGATCGCCACGTCCTGTGCGCCGCTGAGAGCGGTGCTTTCCAGCGCAAAGACCTCGCCGATCGCGCTGTACTGCAAGGCGCGCTGGTTGAAATACATATAGGCGAGAACGCCGGCATAGCCCAGGACAACCAGGACGATGAGGGCAGTGATCAGGCGGCGGATGAGCTTCACGGTCGATTCCCGGCTAAGGCGTTTGGCCCCACTATAGCAGCCCACCGGCCGCTCTGTCAGAGTTCGGAAATGGTCTTGTCCAGCGCCTGGGCGAAGACCTCGGCGGGTTGGGCGCCGGACAGGGCATACTTCTCGCCGAAAACGAAAAAGGGCACGCCGCGGATGCCCTGCTGGGCCGCGCTGGTCGCCAGGTCGGCCGTCATGGCCAGCTCGTTTTCGTCGTTGATGGCATCGAGCGCATCGCCCCGGTCCCAGCCATGCTCGGCCGCGATGTCGGCCAGGACATTGTCGTCGTTGATCTGGCGATGGGCCAGGAAATAGGCCTCGGCAATGGCATTGGCCAATTCGTGCTGATTGCCATTGCCCTTGGAAAGCCGGGTCAGCGTATGGGCCTTTGCGGTATTGAACATGCGCGGCTGCTTGCTGAGGTCGAGCTCAATCCCGGCCTTGGCTGCCTCGCTTTCGACGCGGGCCCACATTTCCTTGGGGTCGCGGCCATATTTGGCGCGCAGCATCTCACCCACATCGAGGCCTTCGGGCGGTACGGTGGGGTCGAGATAGAAGGGGTGGTTCTCGACGACCACGTCGACATCGTCGGGCAGATTGGCGAGCGCCGCATCTAGCCGCGCCGAACCGACCAGGCACCAGGGGCAGACCACGTCGGTGAAGACGTCGATCTTGAGCAGCTTGGCCATGGAGACACTCCGAAAACAGAACTCCCGCCCAGATGGCGGTCCGGGCGGGAGCTGGCAAGAGGGTACTTGGAGGTAACCGTCACGCGGCGGGTGCCGCCTGCTGGGCCTGTGTCAGGGCAAAGGGCGGGGCATAGGCGGCGACCGCCAGACCCATCGCGGCGCTGAGGCCGACCATGGCCAGCATGGGGGCCAGCAGCCAGCCGCCGAGCTTCGACACCCTGCCCACGCGCATCATGGTGGCGATGATGAGCAGGAACATCAGCGTGCAGACAATGGCCAGAAGCATGGAATCGAGCAGCGGCGTGACAAAGGGCAGCGCGATATAAGCGGCGCCGAGGGCGATGAGCCAGAAACGCGTCCGGCTGGTCGGGCGCTGCTGCATGATGGCCCAATAGGCCGCGCCGACCAGGGCCAGCTGCGTGAGGTGCGCGGTGGCACCGGTCCAGTGGGGCAAGCCGAAAGGCGCGAAGAAGAAGGGCAGCACGCCCATGGACTCGGCGACCAGATGGATCAGCCCGAACAGGCCAAGCGGCACGGCCGCGAAGACAAAGAGCGAGAGCGATTCGGGCCAGGCCGAGGCCTCGGCGCGGCTGCCTTGGTGGGCGGATTGAAACACTGCTGTGGTGGCCATTTTCGCGGCTCCCCATTGGCGGATCGTGTTGGATCAATGGGTGGGACGCGCAAAGGGTTCCGCTTGCGTCAACCTGCGACGGGGCGCCGGGCTTGCCCGAGCGGCCGCGACAGCCTATTGCGGAACCGGAAATCCTTGTGGAGACAGAGCCATGTCCGGCCCCGATCACGGCCAGCGGATCGATGCGCTGGAAACGCGCATCGCCTTTCAGGATCAGACGATCGAGGATCTCAATGCGGCCCTCACCGAGCAGTGGAAGGTCATCGATCTATTGACCAAGAAGCTGGCCATGCTCGAGGAGCAGGTGCGCTCGGGCAGCTTCATCGCCGATCCGGCGACGGAAAGGCCGCCGCCGCATTACTGACTGTGTTTGGATCGGCCCGATTCAGCGGATCGCCTTCCAGCTGCGCCCGTCCGCATTGGTCATTGCGACCCAGCGAAGGCCGGTCTGGTTGGAGGGCTTGATGGTGCCGGTCAGGTTGTCCAGCACGAGGTCTCCCTGGTCGGTGCGGACCACGAGCACGGCATGGCCCACGCCGGAACGCGTCGTGGCAGCGGCGATGCGCAGCGCACCGGCAGGCAGGCCGGCGCGGATGAGGGCGGCGCGCTTGGTCAGGGCATAGTCTTCGCAGTCGCCCGAGGACACGTTGATGGCCCATTCATCGCGCCGGTCCCCGCGCGGGGCGATCGCGCGGTTGACGCGGTTGTTGACTGACTTGAGCGTGTCCATGACGTTTTCGGTCAGCCGGACCTGGCTGCCGCCGCCGCCGCGGCAATGGGCGGGATTGGTCAGGCAGAAAATCTGGAAACCGACCGGGGCGGTGAAAGGCCCGGAGGTCTGCAGCTGCGGTGCGCCGGAGCCGGTATTGGCCAGGGCCGGAACGGCGCCTGGCAGCAGCAGCGCCAGAACGAGACCTGTCAGAAGAACCTTGCTACGCATGGGCCTACTCCCTGTTGGATGAGAGCAGGCTAGACGGGGTGCTTCACGGAACTGCGAAGGGTTTTCATAAAATTTGAATCAAATGCGGCGCGATGGAGGGATCGCGCCGCGAGGCTGCCGGTGGTTTGAGCTGAGGCCGCGACGACTACACGCCGGGCAGCAGGACTACTCCTCTACGAGATCGTCTCCGACATACTCCTCGCAGTAGCAGCCTTCCTCCTGTTCCTCTTGGCACTCCTGCTGTTCCTCCTCCACATCCGCGGGGGGCGGCGTGGGAGTTGGAGTCGGCGTCGGCGTTGGCGTTGGCGTTGGGGTGGGCTCCTGAACGGGTGGTGGCG
>CAMLKN010000010.1 GCA_946480655.1 uncultured Devosia sp.
CCCTGGAATTTTCCGCTGGCCATTTTCACCGGCCAGATCGCGGCGGCGCTGGTGGCGGGCAATCCGGTCCTGGCCAAGCCGGCGCCACAGACGCCGCTCGTTGCCTTTCGCGCCGTGCAACTGATGCATGAGGCGGGCATTCCGCTGGATGCTGTTCAACTTCTTCCCGGTGGACCGCAAGTTGGCGCGATTTTAACAGCAAATTCAAAGGTGTCCGGCGTTGCTTTCACCGGATCCCTGCCCACAGCGCGCCGGATCGAGCGGGCCATGGCCGGGCATCTCGACCCGCGTGCGCCCCTGATTGCCGAGACCGGCGGGCTCAATGCGATGGTGGTCGATACGACGGCGCTGACCGAGCAGGCGGTGCGCGACATCATTGCTTCGGCCTTCCAGTCGGCAGGACAACGCTGCTCGGCGCTCCGCATCCTCTATGTCCAGGAGGAAGTGTATGAACACACTCTGAACATGCTCAAGGGCGCGATGAACGAACTGGTGCTGGGCGACCCGTGGGCGCTGGCCACCGATGTCGGACCGATCATCGATACGGCCGCGCGCGACAAGATTGCAGCCTATATCGCGGCGCGGCGCGACAAGGTCCTGCATCAGCTCAAGGCACCCGAAGGGGGCACGTTCGTGGCGCCGACGGTCATCGCGGTCTCCGGCATTGCGGACATGCCGGAAGAAATCTTTGGCCCGGTCCTTCACGTGGCGACCTTCGCGGCTGATGAGCTGGACAAGGTCTTTGCCGCCATCAATCGGTCGGGATACGGCCTGACGTTCGGCATGCATACGCGCATTTCCTCGCGGGTGAAGCGGCTGGCCAGTGAGGTGCATGCGGGCAATATCTACGTCAACCGCAACCAGATCGGCGCCGTTGTCGGCAGCCAGCCATTTGGCGGCGAGGGCCTGTCGGGCACCGGACCCAAGGCCGGCGGGCCACACTACCTGCCGCGCTTCACCCAAGGTGCGAGTGACCTGCAATCGGGTGCGCTGGACCTGCCGGGACCGACCGGGGAGAGCAACCGGCTTCATGTCGTGCCGCGCGGCACGTTGCTCTGTCTCGGACCGACGCCGGAGGACGTGGCCGCGCAGATCGACATGGCCAAGGCCGCAGGTTGCGGATTTGAAGCGGCCGAACTCGATCTCGACCGTTTGCGGACCGGAGGGGGTTTTGCCGCCATTGCCTGGTTCGGCGACGCCGAAGGACTGCGCCAGGTGCGGCTGGCCCTGAGTGAAAGGGAGGGTGCGCTGCTGCCCCTGCTCACCGGCCCCGCAGATGTTGGCCGCCTGCAACTGGAGCGGCATGTCTGCATCGACACGACGGCAGCGGGCGGGAATGCCTCGCTGATGGCGGCGGCACTCTAGGTCCGATCGCCCCCACCCGACCTCCCCCTGAAACAGGGGGAGGAGTAGATTGCGTTCGCGAGGCGGTCCGCGCGTCAGCCCTTGGCGATGAGCGCGGCCAGCTTGGCCGGGATGGAGAGGACGTCGCGCACCATCTGCACGCGTTCGGGCGTGTAATAGCCCTCGACGTCGAGAATGTTCATGGTGGCGATCAGCTCGTCGCCGATGACGATGGGCATGTTGATGACCGACTGGCAGCCCAGGGAATTGATCAGCTCGTGGTCGAAGAAGACCTTGGCAATGTCCTCGATGGTGTTGGCGACGAAATAGCGGCGCTCCTTGTGCACGATATCGAACCAGGGGCCGTAGTTGATCGGCTTGGTGCCCGAGGCGGGGTAATTGACCGGGTCGCTGGTATAGGCACGGCGGGCAACTTCGGCCTCCATGTCCACGGTCATGATAGTGAAGAGCTTGGCGCCGACGGTAGTCTGGGCCAGGTCCTGCAAGGCCTTGAAGGCGGCTTCGGCGCTTTTTGCCTCGGCAATCGCGGCATCGAAGGTGGCAAGGGCGGCGGCGGTGGTGGTCATTCGGATAGTCCTTGGTCGAAGTGTCAATGGTCCGGCCGGCACCGGCCTTGCTCCTCCCCCCCGACGGGGGGCTGGGTGGGGGTGTGCCAGGCTTTGGTGGTCACTCTGCGCACCGAGCTCGTCGGCCCCCCCCAACCCTCCCCGCGAGGGGGAGGGAGTGGGATCGAGCCCGTTTTGCTTAGCCCCCCTCGGTCGCCGCAAGCAATTCGCGGGAATAGGGTTCGTTGAGGTTGCCCGACTTGAGTTGGCTTACATCGGCGATCTCGACGATCCGGCCATGGCGCATGACCGCGAGCCGGTCGCAGAGGAAGCTGACAACGGGCAGGTTGTGGGTGACCAGCAGGTAGGTGAGGCCCTGTTCGCGGCGGAGGCGCTTCAGGAGATTGAGGATTTCGGCCTGTACCGAAACGTCGAGTGCCGAGGTTGGTTCGTCCAGCAGCATGACCTTGGGCTCGAGCATGAGCGCGCGGGCAATAGCGACACGCTGGCGCTGGCCACCGGAGAGCTGATGCGGAAACCGGAAGCGGAAACGCTGGTCAAGGCCGACGGCGCGTAGCGTGGCCTCGACCCGTTCGCCGCGATTGCCAATGCCATGGATGGCCAGCGGCTCGGTCAGCGTGGCATCGATGGTCTTGCGCGGGTGGAGCGAGCCATAGGGGTCCTGGAAGACCATCTGCACCTGGCGCGAGACATTGCGGTCGACGTGATGACTGCGAGGCTCGCCCATCACCGATATGGCGCCGGTCCAGCCGGGCGCAAGCCCCGCTATCGCCCGCAGGATGGTCGACTTGCCCGAGCCGGATTCGCCGACCAGCGCAAAGCTTTCGCCTTTGGGAATGGAGAGATTGACGCCATGGACGACCTTGGTGTCGCCATAGGAAATGTCGAGGTTCTGGAGATCGATGGCGTTCATGTGCCGGCCCATTGCGTGCGGTCGAGCACGGGGAGTTCGTCGCGGGTCTCGTTGATGACGGGCATGGCGGCGAGGAGCCCCCGCGTATAGGGATGCCGGGCGTTCTCAAGTTGCCCGGCCGCGCATTCCTCGACCACGCGGCCGGCATTCATGACGAGGATTCGGTCGCAATAGCGGCTGACAAGATTGAGATCGTGGCTGATGAGGATCAGGCCCATGCCCTTGTTGCGCACCAGTTCGTCGATGATGTCGAGCACCTGGGCCTGGACCGAGACGTCCAGCGCCGAGGTCGGCTCGTCGGCGATCAGCAGTTCCGGTTCGGGAATGAGCATCATGGCGATCATGATGCGCTGGCCCATGCCGCCGGAGACTTCATGCGGGTAGAGTTTTGCCACGCGTTCCGGATCGTTGATGCGCACGGCGGTCAGCATGTCGATGATGCGGGCCTGGACGTCGCGGCGGGGCAGCTTCTGGTGGGTGACCAGTGCCTCGGCAATCTGTTCGCCCACGGTCATGACCGGATTGAGGGAGAATTTGGGGTCCTGCATGACCATGGAAATGCGGGCGCCGCGAATGGCGCGCATCTGCTTTTCGCTCTGGGCGAGGAGGTCCACGCCGTCGAATTCGAGCCGGTCGGCCGTGACCTCGCCGGGCTTGCGGATGAGCTTGAGGATCGAGCGGCCGGTCATGGACTTGCCGGAGCCCGATTCCCCGACAATGCCGAGGCGCTCACGCCCGAGGGTGAAGGAGAGGCCCTTGACCACTTCGACGCGGCCCGAATGGGTCGGGAAGGAAACGCGGAGGTTTTCGACGGTGAGGAGGGGGGTGGTCATTTGCCGGAACCCTCCGCATACACCGCGCCGCCCTCGGACTTGATCCGAGGGCCATTCCCGATCCAGTGCGCGCTTCGAGTGGTCCTCGGGTCAAGCCCGAGGACGGCAGCGTGGGTGAGAGGCGCCCGGTGAAACGTCGTGAACATCAGCTCTTCCCCTCGCTCTTGGGGTCGAGCACATCGCGCAGCCCGTCGCCGAGAAAGCAGAAGCCGAGGCTGACGATGATGATGGCAAAGCCGGGCATGGTCGCGACCCACCACTGGTCGAGGATGAAGGTGCGGCCGCGCGAGATCATCGCGCCCCATTCGGGCAGCGGCGGCTGGGCGCCGAGGCCGATGAAGCCGAGGCCCGCCGCGGTGAGGATGACACCCGCCATATCGAGGGTGACGCGGATGATCATGGACGAGGTGCAGAGCGGCAAGATGTGCTGGACGATGATGCGGATGGGTCCGCCGCCGGCCAGCTGCACGGCCGAGATGTATTCGGCATTGCGGATGGTCAGCGTCTCGGCGCGGGCGATGCGCGCATAGGCGGGCCAGGAGGTGATGGCGATGGCGATGATGGCATTGTTGATGCCGGGACCGAGGGCCGCAACGAAGGCCAGCGCCAGGATCAGCTTGGGCAGCGACAGGAAGATGTCGGTAAAGCCCATCAGGATGCGATCGACCCAGCCGCCGAAATAGCCGGAAATCGCGCCGATCAGCAGGCCCAGCGGCGCCGAGATGAGCGCCACGAGAAGGACGATGGTGAGGGTGATCTGCGACCCCCAGATGACACGCGAGAAGATGTCGCGGCCCAGCTCGTCCGTGCCCATCCAGTGTTCGCCCGACGGCGGCAGGAGGCGGGCGGCGAGGTTCTGCCCGGTCGGTGAATAGGGCGCGATCCACGGCGCAAAAGCAGCCGTGAGCAGCAGCACGAGGATGATCACTCCGCCCAGAACCGAGAGCGGATTGCGCAGGAGGGCGGTGAACACCCGATAGGCGCGGCCGGCATTGGCCTGCCAGCGCGAGGTGGGACTATCGGCCAGAAGCCAGTCGCGGGTGCTCATCAGCGGGCCCTCGGGTCGAGGACGCGATAGAGCACGTCCGAAATCTTGTTGATGACGATGAAGACGGCGCCGATGACCAGGGTCGAACCGAGGACCGCATTCATGTCGGCATTGAGCAGGGCCGTCGTCAGGTAGTTGCCGATGCCGGGCCAGGAGAACACGGTTTCGATCATCACCGAGCCTTCAAGCAGGCCGGCATAGGAAAGGCCGATGACGGTGATCAGCGGCACCCGGATCGGGTTGAAGGCATGGCGCCAGATGACGACACGCTCGGGCACGCCCTTGACCCGCGCGGTGGTGACGAATTCCTGGCTCAACTGATCGAGCATGAAGGACCGCGTCATGCGCGCAATATAGGCGAGGCTGAAGAAGCCCAGCACCGAGGCTGGCAGGATGAGGTGGGATATGGCGTTCCAGAAGATGTCGATCTCGCCCTGGAGGAGGGAGTCGATGAGGATCATGCCGGTTATGGGATCCACGAGGCCATCGTAGAAGATGTCGAGACGGCCCGGGCCGCCGACCCAGCGCAGCCGGGCATAGAAGACAGCGAGGCCGACAAGGCCAAGCCAGAAGGCGGGAACGGAATAGCCCAGGAGGCCCACGACGCGGATCGCCTGATCGAGCCACGAGCCCTGCCGCGCGGCTGCGGTGACACCGAGCGGAATGCCGATGGCGCAGCCGATCAGAATGCCCAGCGTCGCCATTTCGAAAGTGGCGGGGAAGAAGCGGGAAAGGTCTTCGATCACCGGCCGTCCAGTCGAGACCGACATGCCCAGATCGCCGGTGAAGACCTTGCCGACATAGGTGACGAACTGCAGCCAGAGCGGCTGGTCGAGGCCCATGGCGATCTTGGCCGCGTCATATTGGGCCTGGGTCGCGCGGTCGCCAACCACGGCCAGGACCGGATCGATGGGGATGACGCGGCCTATGAAGAAGGTGATGGCCAGGAGGCCGAGAAAGGTCAGCAGCAGCGTTACGAGGAAGCCGCCGGAGGTGGCAAGGCCGCGGCCGAAGCGGCGGGATGATGGACCCGGGCTCCTCGCTGGCTGGATGACTTGCTGATCGCTGGACACCAAAATTCCCCTCAGGAAAACAGAGGCTTATCGCCGCCCGATGCGTTTGCGAGCGGTTCGTGGAAGCTTCACATTTCGCTTCCATCATACAAGAAACTTTGCTTATATCAAAAAAATTTTGGTGGAGGCGAAGGTGGCAGGAGCACTGTCGCAAGAGGCGGAGGGGCACCCGAAGGTCGGGGCGCTGATCCGTGCACGCCGTCGCCAGCAGCACATGACGCTGATGGAACTGGGCGAAGCCGCACAGGTTTCGGTGGGGTATCTGAGCCAGGTCGAGCGCGACCACGCAACGCCCTCGCTGGGCACGCTGGCGCAGATCGCGCGGGCCCTCGGCGTGACCATCGATTATTTCGTCGCAGCGCCGGCCACGCACAATGCGCTGACCCGGGAGGGGGAGCGCAACCGCTTCTCGCTCGATGGGTCCTCGATCATCTATGAGCGGCTCGGCGCCGACTTCCCCGGCAACCAGCTGTCGAGTTTCCTCATGACGGTGCCGCCCGGCTATCGCTCGGAGACGGTGGCGCATGAGGGCGAGGAAATCCTCTTCATCCTCGAAGGATCGATCACCCAGCGCCTCGACGGCGAGGAAATGGTGATGAATGCCGGCGACAGCCTGCATTTCCGCGGCAACCGCCCCCATTCCTGGTCCAACCATACCGACAAGCCTGCCCGTCTGCTCTGGACCGGCACGCTGACCCTCTTTCGCTCCACGGCGCGGCCAAGCCTGGCCGTGGCGAAGCCCAAAACCGGCGCGAACAAGCCGGTCCGCAAGAAAATCACCCCCAAGGAGAAACGCACATGAAACTGTTCCGCGCCGCCCTTCTGGCGTCCGCGCTTGCTCTGCCGCTGGCAGCAGGCGCCGCCTATGCCGCGACCCCCGCCGATGCGCTGGTGATCGCCCAGAACATCGACGATATCGTCGCCCTCGACCCCGCCCAGGCCTATGAATTCTCGGCCGGCGAGATCAACACCAATGTCTATGACCGGCTGGTGCAGTACGAAGCCGAGGACACCACCGCGCTGGTGGGTGGCCTGGCCGAAAGCTGGGAAGCGGACGACGCCAACAAGACCATCACCTTCACCCTGCGCGACGCCAAGTTCGCCTCGGGCAATCCGGTGCGCGGCGAGGACGTGCTCTATTCGTTCAAGCGCGTGGTGACGCTCAACCTGACGCCCGCATTCATCCTCACCCAGCTCGGCTGGACCCCGGAAAACATCGACGAGATGGTGACCGTGGACGGCAACAAGGTGACGGTGAAGTGGAGCGGCGATTTCGCCTCGGCCTTCGTGCTCAACGTGCTGGCCGCCCGCCCGGCCTCGATCGTCGACGAAGTGCTGGTGAGCCAGCATGTCGAAGGCGAGGACTGGGGCAATGCCTGGCTCAACACCAATTCGGCCGGTTCCGGCCCGTTCGTGATGACCGACTATCGCCCGGCCGAAATCGTGCGGCTTGAAGCAAACGAAAACTACTTCCGCGGCGCTCCGGCCATGAAGCAGGTGATCATCCGCCACGTGGCGGAAGCCGCGACGCAGCAGTTGCTGCTGACCTCGGGCGACGTCGACATGGCCAAGAACCTGACCCCCGACCAGATCGGCGGGCTGGGCGAAGGCATCAAGGTCGAGACCTATCCGCAGGCCGCCGTGCATTTCCTGTCGTTCAACCAGAAGACGGAAAGCCTGACCTCGCCGGCTGTGTGGGAAGCCGCGCGCTATCTCGTCGACTATGACGGCATGACCCAGAGCTTCCTCGCCGGGCAGATGGAAAAGCACCAGGCCTTCTGGCCCAAGGGCTTCCCAGGCTCCTATGACGAGACGCCCTTCACCTATGACGTGGAAAAGGCCAAGCAGATCCTGGCCGATGCAGGTGTCGAGACGCCCATCAACGTCACGCTCGACGTGATCAATTCGGCGCCCTTCACCGATATCGCGCAGTCGCTGCAGGCGGGCTTCGCCGAGGCCGGCATCAACTTCGAAATCCTGCCCGGCACCGGCGCCCAGGTGATCACCAAGTATCGCGAGCGCACCCACGAAGCCATGCTGCTCTATTGGGGCCCGGACTTCATGGACCCGCATTCGAACGCCAAGGCCTTCGCGTACAATTCCAATAATGCGGACGACAACTACACGGCCACGACCACCTGGCGGAACGCCTGGGCCGTGCCCGAGGAGATGAATGCCGAAGTGCTGGCGGCCCTCGCCGAGGGTGACCAGGAAGCCCGCAACGCCATGTATGTGGACCTGCAGAAGAAGGTGCAGGCCGAAAGCCCCATCGTCATCATGTTCCAGGCCGCCAAGCAGGTGGCCATGGCCGGCAATGTCGAGGGCTTCGTCAATGGCGCCACCTCCGACTTCGTCTACTACCGCCTTGTGACCAAGAACTAGCTTCTCAGGTTCACCAATGCGGCGGCCCAGTCCCTCGGGCCGCCGCGCGGAACCGGGCTCTCCTCCTCCTGCCCGGTTCCGCCCCTCTTTCTCCAGGATCGACCCATGAACGCCACGCTCTCCACCCGGATGGACAATCTGCGCGCCCGCATGGCGGCGACCAACACCGACCTTGTCGTCATCGGCCCCTCAAGCCACATGCGGTACCTGGCCGACCTCTCGCCGCATGGCGATGAGCGGCCGGTCATGCTGATGGTGAGCCAGAGTTTTGCCGGCTTCCTGATGCCGGCGCTCAACGTGGATTCCTCCCGCCAGCATACCGACCTGCCATTCTTCCCCTGGGCCGATGCCGATGGCCCGGACGCGGCGCTCGAAGACCTGCTTCAGGCGACCGGGATTGACCGTACTGCGCCTTCGATCGTCCTCGACGAGACCATGCGCGCCGACTTCGCGCTGCTGGTGCTCGACGCGCTGCCCAATGCCCAGCGCAGGTTTACGGCTGACACCGTGGGCTATCTGCGCTCGCGCAAGGATGAGGACGAATACCGCCGCATCAAGGCGGCGCACCTGCTCAATGATCGCGCCGTGATCGCCGCCTTTTCCCGGCTCAAGTCCGGGATGACCGAGGTCGAGGTGGCCACGTTCATCGACGGCTTCTACAAGGCCAATGGCGCCGAGACTGTCTTTTGTTCCGTCTGCTTCGGTCCCAATGGCGCCTTCCCGCATCACCATACCGGCGCGACCCAGCTCAGGTCCGGCGACGCCGTGCTGATCGATACCGGCTGCAGGCTTGATGGCTATCCGTCCGACATGACGCGCATGGGCTATTTCGGATCGGCGCCGGAAGGCTATGGGCAGATCCACTCCATCGTCGACCGGGCCGTCGAGGCGGCGCTCGCTGCCGCTGTGCCCGGCGCGAAGGCGATGGATGTCGACAAGGCAGCGCGCGACGTGATCACGGCGGCCGGCTATGGTCCGAATTTTCTGCATCGGACTGGACATGGTCTCGGTATCGATGTGCATGAAGCGCCCTATATCACCGGGACCAGCCAAACCGTGCTCGACGAGGGCATGGTCTTCTCCATCGAGCCGGGCATTTACCTCCAGGGCCAGTTCGGGTTGCGGCTCGAAGAGATCGTCATCATCCGCAACGGCAAGGCGGAAATCTTCTCGGAAATGCCGCGCAGCGCGGTTGCGGCCGGCTAAGTGCCCGCCAGATCGATGTGCCCTTGAGCGCCCGCGTCAGCGGGCGTTCGCCTGTTTGGGTCTTGACTATTATTCAACCGAATAGTATTTAACAAGATAGTTGAATACTAAGCGACTGGATCATGACCGACGCCCTGAGCACGACTTTGGCTGCCCTTGCCGATCCGACCCGCCGCGCGATCCTGGCGCGGCTGGCAACGGGAGAGGCGAGCGTCAATGAACTGGCCGAGCCCTTCGACATGACGCTGGCGGCCGTCTCCAAGCACATCAAGGTGCTGGAGAATGCCGGTCTCGTTTCGCGGGGGCGGCAGGCGCAATATCGACCCTGCAAGCTGGATGCGGCCCCGATGCGGGAGGTGGCCTCCTATCTCGAGACCTATCGCGGCTTCTGGGATCGCAACCTCGATCAGCTCGACGCCTATCTCACCAAGCTGCAGACGCCCCAATCGGACAGCAAGAACTGAGGAGACCTTTGATGGACGAGCAGACCTTCCCCAACCCCTTCAAGACCGAGCTGCCCGCAGACGAGCCGCTGATCATCATGTCGCGCACTTTTGACGCGCCGCTCGACCTGGTGTGGAGGGTGTGGACCGCCAGGGAACACGTCGCCCTCTGGTGGGGTTTCGGCAACAATGAGGTGATCGAATATGATGTGCGCACGGGCGGCAAGTGGCGCATCGTCGGCATCTCGCCCGATGGCACGCGCTGGACCATGTTCGGCACCTATCTTGCGGTCGAGCCCAAGACGATGATCCGCAATACCTTTGTGGTCGAGGGCATGACCGAGGAGGACGAGCGCTACTACGAAGAGCACCATTTCCAAGAGCGCGACGGCAAGACCCACTATCGGTCCGTGTCGAACTTCCCCGATTTCGAGATGCGCCAGGGCGTGGTCGATTCCGGCATGGAATGGGGCGCCAATGTCTCCATGGTCCAGTTCGACGCTATCCTGGAGCGGTTGAAGGGAGCGTGACGCGGCGCCGATGGGCGATCTGCTCCGATTGCCTGATCCCCTGAAGGGTCAGTGCAGGGCGCAAGATCAGCTAGTGAGAACCGCGCCGCGCTGACCACCAGGCCTGGAAATCTGCTTCGGGAAAATCGCCGGGCAGGTAGCACTCGTCGACAGGCGCGAGGCGGGTGCGGAACTCGTCCAAGAGCAGGCGCCAGCGCACATAGAGCGGGGTCTTGCGGTCGAAGGGAGGGCCGCCGAACAGCCAGCTGACAGTGTTGGCGCCGCCCCCGACATGGGTGGTCAACACGCGCGCGCCGGGCAGGCCGCCACGGAACAACAGGCTGCCAATAGCCACCTGTTCATTGTCCCACCGGCCCTGAGGCAGCCACTCAGTCTCGACGAGAAACTGCAGGCGGCTCGCAAACTCATCGGCATAGGAGCGGGCAAGGATCATGTCCCCGGCGCTCATCATGGCCAGGGTCGTGCCAATCATGGCCCGCGGGAACTTGCCGATCCGCATGCGCTGTTTCAGATGCAGGGTCGTGTTGATGGCGATCGTCAGCCCCTTGAGGTCGGCCTCCGTCACCTTGACGACGCCTTCGCCCAAATCCGGGATGAACCGGCAGAGGCCGGCATCAATCCAGACGAGATAGTCGGCATCGCTCTCCAGCGCGGCGCGCTTGAGCAGTTCGGGCTTGGACATGACGATCATGCCGTATTCGGCGAGGTTGAACGCAATGTCGCGCCGGTTGACTGTTTCGCTGCTGGCGACGATCTCCTCGATGCGCTGGCGGTGGCGGAACATGACCAGATCTTCCTTCGCGACTCGCACAATACGGTCGTTCGGTTTGAGCTGGATGGGGCTCGCATCAAAGTTTGGATCGAGAAAGACCAGGAAGGGCAGGGGCGTCTGCAATGTCTGGTTGAGCCAGGAAGTGTACTGCTCCGGCGTGCGCTTGTCGTAAGCCGCGCGGCCCACGTCGTAGAACCCGGTCACCGCGGTGATCTGCATCTTGCCTCCTGGATTTCGGTCCACGCTTCTCTAAGGGCTCGAGAGCCAGGAAGGAAGCGGGAACTAGGCGCGTTCCCGTCGATCACAAGATGGAGAGTGTGCGCCGCCCGATTGACCTTACCATTTGGGAATGCCGCAGAAGGGCGCGGTCTAGTTTGGAGAATCTCATGCGCACCACTCTTCTTGCCCTCGGCCTTGTCGTGATGTCCCTCCCGGCCTTCGCCCAGGACCATTCCGGCCATGGCGCCATGATGGCAGGCGACACGCCGGCAACCATGGCGTATCGCGAGGCCAATGCGAAAATGCACGTCGATATGGATATTGCCTATACTGGCAATGCCGACGCCGATTTCATCCTCGGCATGATCCCGCACCACCAGGGCGCCATCGACATGGCGCGCGTTGTGCTCGAGCACGGAACCGATCCTGAAGTGCGCAAGCTGGCCGAAGAGGTGATTGCCGCGCAAGAGGCCGAGATCGCCTGGATGAAGGAATGGCTGGCGCGGAACGGGTACTGAGGCTTGATCAGGATTACATAGACGCCGTGCCGCCCTCGGGCTTGACCCGAGGGCCATTCGTTACACTGTGGATGTTGGGGCTGGTCCTCGGGTCGAGCCCGAGGACGGCACGGTGTTTGGGGAGGTGGTGCGGAAACAGGGGGGTTCCGCTTTCGCGGGCACAGGGCTGTGGAGGTGAGGGCATGCCGGCCGCAAGACAGCCGGTCGTCCTAACCCCGCTCCGGCCGCGACACGGAATTGCGCACGATCAACTCACTGCGCAGCAATACTTCGAGCGACTTTGGTTTCTCACCTGCCAGCAGGGTGAGCAGCAGTTCCATGGCGGCCTCGCCCATGCGGTGGCGGGGCTGCTTCATCGTCGTCAGCGACGGCGTGAGGAAGCTGGCGAAGGAAATGTCGTCAAAGCCCATGATCGAGAACTGCCGGGGCAGGTCATAGCGCCGGGCGTTGAGGGCGATCATGACCCCCATGGCGGTCGCGTCGTTGACGCAGAAGAAGGCCGTGGGCAGGACGTCGCGCACGAACATCAGTTCGGCGGCGGCGCGGCCGCTTTCGGTCGTGCCCTCGCCATCGATGATCATGCGGGCGTCAACCGGAAGTCCGGCGCCCCCGAGTGCAGCGCGATAGCCTTCTTCGCGCAGACGGGCAATCTCGCGATTGGGCGCACGCCCGATAAAGGCGATGCGCCGGTGGCCCTGGGAAATCAGGTGCTCGGTGGCAACGCGCGCGCCCTCGAAATTGTCGACGCCGACAAAGGGCACTTCTCCGCCGATGACCGGCTCGTTGACCGCGACCATGGGGGGAAGGCGAGCCTCGTCGGCGCTTTGCCCCAGGCCATAGGGCAGGTGGCCAGTGAAGAGAATGAGCCCGTCGGCCTGGTTGGAACTGATGAACCTCAGGTAGTCGGTCTCGCGGCTGGGATCGTTCTGCGTATTGCCGATGAGCAGACCATAGCCGCGCTTGTGCGCCTCGGTCTCGAGCCCGACGAGGATGTTGGAGAAATTCGGATCGCCCACATCGGGGGCGAGGATGAGGATCATGTTGCTGCGGCGCATGCGCAGCGAACGGGCCATGGCATTGGTGGTGTAGCCGGTGCGGGCAATGGCCTCGGTGACGCGGCGGCGCGTGGCGTCAGCGACTTTCGTCGGCTCGTTTATGGCCCGGCTCACCGTGGCAATGGAGACGCCGGCCATGGCCGCGACATCCTCAATGGTGGCCAGCTTGTGATGCTGCACGTCGGGTAGCTCCGCCCCTTATGCCGGGCCGAAAGCCCAGCACATCCTTGCCCTTAGCAGATGCCGGCTGTTCCGCCAGCTTGATCCACAGGTCTATCCTGATTTCGAACACTGTAAACCTTTACATCATTCATGAAAACCTTTACATCAAACCTTGAGCAGAGAGTTGCGCAGCAAGTGCACCGGGCTCAGGGGAGGGGTGGAGGCATGGTCGAAGCACAGGCAAAGAGTGCGCAGCCGATTCTGTCGGCCAATCGCATCTCCAAGTCCTTCGGCGAGATTCCGGTGCTGTTCAGCATCGACTATGATGTTGCCCCCGGTGAGGTTCACGCCATCATCGGCGAGAATGGCGCGGGCAAGTCGACCCTCATCAAGATCCTTTCCGGCATCGAGCAGCCGACATCCGGCTCCATCACCTTCGATGGTCAGACGGTGGTCCTGCCGCCCGACGGCAAGGCCGAGGCCATGGGCATCGTGCTCATCCACCAGGAGTTGAACCTGGCCGAGCACCTGACGGTGGCAGATTCCATTTTCCTCGGGCGCGAACTCAAGCGCGGCCCGTTCCTCGACGTGGGCGAGATGCGTCGCCGCGCCGCCGCCATCATGGAAACGCTGCATGTGCATGTCGATCCGGATGCGCGCATTTCGAGCCTGTCCGTTGCCGACAAGCAGATGGTGGAGATCGCCAAGGCGATCAGCCGCGATGCGCGCGTGCTGATCATGGACGAGCCGACGGCCGTGCTGTCGGTGGGCGAGACGCAGACGCTGTTCGAGCAGATCCGGCGCCTCACGGCGCGCGGCGTGGCCGTGGTTTTCATTTCGCACAAGCTCGACGAGATCATGGAACTGGCCGACCGCGTCACCGTGCTGCGCGACGGGCAACTGATCGCGACGGTAGGCACCGAGGCCCTGACGCCCGACTCCATCGCGCAGATGATGGTGGGGCGCGAACTCTCCAACCTCTACCCGCCCAAGCACGAGCCGGATGTCGACGCGCCGGTCGTGCTGAGCGTGCGCAATCTCGAGACCAAGTCGGTTTCCGGTATTTCTTTCGACCTGCGCCGGGGCGAAATCCTGGGCTTTGCCGGGTTGATCGGCTCGGGCCGAACCGCGGTTGCCGAGGCCATCGTGGGCCTGACTCACAAGACCGGCGGCGAGGTGTCGCTCAATGGGCAGGTGGTGAACTTTGCCCGCGTGGCCCAGTCGGTGCATGCCGGTGTCGCCTATATGACCAAGGATCGCAAGGGCAAGGGCCTGCTGCTCAATATGGGGCTGCGGCCAAACCTGACCCTGCTGACACTGGAAAGGCACATGCGCGCGGGCTTCCTCGATACGGGCAGCGAAGAGCGGGCTTTGGAGCGCGCCGTCCGCCGCTTCGACATCAGGGCGCGCGATGCATCGGTGGCGGTCGGCCGCCTGTCGGGCGGCAACCAGCAGAAGCTGATGCTGGGCAAGACCATGGAAAGCGAGCCCGACATCATCATCATGGATGAGCCGACGCGCGGCATCGATGTGGGTACCAAACAGCAGATCTACCACATCATCGCGGCGCTGGCCGCCGAGGGGAAGGCGGTGATCGTCATCTCATCGGAACTGCAGGAAGTGATCGGGCTCAGTCACCGGGTGTTGGTGATGCGCTCGGGGCGCCTCGCCGGCGTGCTCGAAGGCGCCGAAATCACCGAAGAAGAAATCATGCGGTACGCCGCGGGCATCAAGCAGAGTGGACATGATGAGCGTATCAGCGCCTGATATTGCGACCAAGGCCAAGACCGGCCTCAAGCTGGATCTCAAGACCGTGGGGCCACTGGTGGCGCTGGCCCTGCTGGTGCTGCTGGGCATCACGCTCAACGAGAATTTCCTCTCCTACAACAACCTCACCAATGTGCTGGCGCGGTCGAGCTTCATCGGCATCATCGCCATCGGCGCGACCTTCGTGATCACCTCGGGCGGGCTCGATCTTTCGGTCGGCTCCATGGCGGCGGTGATCGCCGGGGTCATGATCATGGTGATGAACTGGCTGATCCCCACATTCGGTATCGGCTGGGGCGTCATTCTTGCCGGCATGGCGGCAGGCATCCTGCTCGGCGGGGTGGCGGGCGTGGGCAATGGGCTTATGATCACGCGCGGCCGGATCGAAGCCTTCATCGTGACGCTGGGCACGATGGGCATTTTCCGCTCGCTGGTGACTTTCCTTGCCGATGGCGGGACGCTGTCGCTCAATTTCCAGGTCGCGGACGTCTATCGCCCGGTCTATTACGACGGCCTTCTGGGCATACCCTATCCGATCCTGGTCTTCGCGCTGGTAGCCATTGGCGGCGAAATCGTCATGCGCCGCACGGCCTTCGGCCGGTATTGCGCGGCGATTGGCTCGAATGAACAGGTGGCGCGCTATTCCTCGATCAACGTCGATAACGTCCGGCTGATCACGTACATCCTGCAGGGGTTCCTGGTGGCCGTCGCCGTGCTGCTCTACGTGCCGCGCCTGGGTTCCGCATCAAGCACGACGGGCGTGCTGTGGGAGCTGGAGGCGATCGCGGCGGTGATCATCGGCGGCACCACGCTCAAGGGTGGCTATGGCCGGGTATGGGGCACGGTGGTGGGCGTGATCATCCTTGGCCTGATCGGAAATATCCTTAATCTCCAGAGCTTTATCAGCCCCTATCTCAACGGCGCATTCCAGGGCGTGATCATCATCCTGGCCGTGCTGCTGCAGCGCCCGAGGCGCGCCAGCTAGGCCCGGACGGGC
The DNA here is from genome assembly GCA_946480655.1 of uncultured Devosia sp. Next base: position 15,850 of record CAMLKN010000010.1, read on the forward strand.
CAGGACCTGCGAGATGAACGAGTTTTACATCGCCCGCAAAAGGGCATTTTGGGAGGACTGCAAATGAAACTGGCAAAAACCCTGCTGGCATCGGCGGTGATCGCCACCGGCCTGGGCGGCGTCGCCCTGGCGCAGGATGACACCATCACCATCGGCGTCTCGGTTCCGGCCGCCGACCACGGCTGGACCGGCGGCGTCAACTACTTCGCCCAGCAGGCCATCGAGCGCCTGAGCGCCACCTATCCGAACGTGGAATATGTGTTCGCCTCGGCCCCGGATGCGCCCAAGCAGATCGCCGACATCGAGGACATGGTCTCCACCCGCGGCATCGACGCCCTGGTGATCCTGCCCGGCGATCCGGACGCCATGACCTCGGCCATCAAGCAGGTCAAGGACGCGGGCAAGTTCGTGACCGTGGTCGACCGCCAGCTCTCCATCGACGGCGTGGAAAACCTCTACGTGGCCGGTGACAATCCGGGCCTCGGCGCCAATTCGGCCGAGTACTTCAAGCAGGCCATGCCCGACGGCGGCAATATCGTGATCCTGCGCGGCCTGCCCATCCCGATCGACCAGCAGCGTTTCGACGCCTTCATGGCCGGCATCGAGGGCAGCAACATCACCGTGCTCGATGACGAATTCGCCAACTGGAACCGCGACGACGGCTTCAAGGTGATGCAGGACTTCCTGACCCGCTTCCCCGACATCAAGGGCGTGTGGGCGCAGGATGACGACATCGCCCTGGGCGCCATCGAGGCCATCAAGCAGGCCGGCCGCGAAGACGAGCTGTTCATTGTCGGCGGCGCGGGCATGCAGCAGATCCTGCAGCGCGTGCAGGCCGGCGACAAGCTCGTCCCGATCGATGTCAGCTACAGCCCGGCCATGATCGCCACGGCCATCGAGCTGACCACCTCGCACTTTACTGGCGGCATCCAGGTGGCGGGTCGTTACATCCTCGACTCGACCGTCATTACGGCCGACAATGTCGAGGAATTCCTCGATCCATCCAGCCCGTTCTGACGTCGGCTCGCGCGCAGGCAGATCGCGCCGGTACGCGATCTGCGGCTGATCCGATGAGGGAAAGAGGGGCGTCCGGCATAGCCGGGCGCCCCTTTTCCATTGAAATTGAAGGCTTTGGGCCGTCGTCAGGCTGACACGGGAATCCACGTATCTGTCCGCCGAGTTCCGGGCGGAGCCCGCCTTCCTTGGCTTCGCGGGGGCTCACCAGATTTTTGGGCGCAATGTGGGAACGTCAGTGTCCCTGACGCATTATTGAGATCGAGCTCCCGGCGGCGCCCGCCTAGTCTTTGGTGCCGCTGGAGCTCACCAGATATTTGCGCGGAAGTGCACGACCAGCCAAAGCCTCCGCGCTGCCCTCGGGCCTGACCCGAGGGCCAGCCGCGATTTTCGCTGGCGTGGCGAGTGGTCCTGGGGTCGAGCCCGAGGACGGTCCTGTTTGCGTGGCAAAGCTGCGTCCAAAGGGGCTCCGCTTCGGCGCGTCTATGCCGCTTCCGGCGTGTATCCCGCCTCGCGGATGGCGTCTTCGCCCTTGGCGCGGTCGCCGGTAAAGCTGACCTTCTTGGTGTTGAGGTCGATCTGCACCTCGGTCCCCGGAATAGCCTCTTCGAGGGCGCCGCGGACGGTGCCCACGCAATGCCCGCAGGTCATGTCGTTGACGATGAGGGTCGTCTTTTCAGTCATTTCAGTGTCCTTTGGTCTTCGGGCTGGCGGTCTCGCCAGCGAGGTCGTCTAGAATAGGGCAGTCGGGGCGGTGGTCGCCGGCGCAGCAATGGACGAGGTGCTTGAGGGTTTTGACCATGCCCTGCAGCTCGGCGATCTTGGTTTCGAGGGCGGCGATATGGCCGCTGGCAATGTCCTTGACCTCTGCGCTGGCGCGGGTGCGATCCTGCCAGAGGCCGAGCAGGGCGGACGTCTCCTCGACCGAGAAGCCGAGAGTGCGGGCCCGCTTGATGAAGCGGAGGACATGCACCTCATCGGGACCATAGACGCGATAGTTGCTGTCGGTCCGCAGAGGCGGGTTGATGAGGCCGATCTGCTCGTAATAACGGATCATCTTGGCCGAGACGCCGGACGTGCGGGAGGCCTGTCCGATATTCATGCACTTTCTCCCTTTATGGCGCGCAGGCGCTGGGCATTGGTCACCACGAAGATCGAGCTCATGGCCATGGCGCCGGCCCCGATCATGGGCGAGAGCAGGATGCCGAAGGCGGGGTAGAGTACGCCCATGGCAACGGGAATGAGCAGGGCATTGTAGCCGAAGGCCCAGAACAGGTTTTCCCAGATGTTGCGAATGGTAGCGCGGCTGACGGTCAAGGCGTTGAGGACGCCCCGAAGGTCGCCACCGAGCAGCACGACATCGGCGCTTTCGATGGCTGCGTCGGTCCCTGAACCAACGGCAATGCCGATATCGGCCTCGGCCAGCGCAGGGGCGTCGTTGATGCCGTCGCCGACATAGGCAACGGTGCCGTGAAGGGTGCGCAGACCCTTGAGCGTTTCCACCTTGTCGGCCGGCAGCACTTCGGCGCGGACCTCGTCGATGCCGAGCTGGGCGGCAATGGCCTTCGCGGTGCGTTCATTGTCGCCCGAGATCATCGCCGTCTTGAGGCCCCTGGCGTGCAGCGCGTCGATGACGGCCTTGCTGGTGGGTTTGATCGTGTCGGCGACGACGATGGCAGCGGCGAGCTTGTCGTCGACGGCGGCAAAGACCGGGGTCTTGCCCTCGGCGGCGAGACGGTCGATGGCTTCGGAAAAGTCGGCGAAATCGAGATGGCTCATGTGGCGTTGCGAGCCGACGGCCACGAGGCGTCCGTCGACGCGAGCGGTGACGCCCGTGCCGGGATTGGACGAGAATTCGGTTACGGTGCCCAGCGGCAAACCGGCCTTTTCGGCAGCGGCGACAATGGCCAGGGCGATGGGATGCTCGGAGCGGTTCTCGACGGCCGCGACCAGCGCCAAGACCTCGTCATGTTCGAAATCGTCATCGAGGATGAGGTCGGTAAGAGCTGGCTTGCCGGCAGTCAGGGTGCCGGTCTTGTCGAAGGCGACGATGCCGGCCTGCTGCAATTGCTGCAGGGCTTCGCCCTTGCGGAAGAGCACCCCGAGCTGGGCGGCACGGCCGGTGCCGACCATGATGGACATGGGGGTGGCCAGACCCATGGCACACGGACAGGCAATGATCAGCACGGCGACAGCATTGACCAGCGCATAGGTCAGCGACGGCTCTGGCCCCCAGACGAACCAGGCAATGGCCGTCAGGATGGCGAGGCCGATGACCACGGGCACGAAGACGGCGGTGATACGGTCGACCACGGCCTGGATGGGCAGCTTGCCGGCCTGTGCATCTTCGACCATGCGGATGATATGGGCCAGCATCGTATCGGCGCCGACCTTGGTGGCACGGAAACTGAAACTGCCCGATGTGTTGAGCGTGCCACCGATCACGGAGGCGCCGACGCCCTTCGATACGGGCAGGGGCTCACCCGAGATCATGGATTCGTCAACATAGCTTTGGCCCTCGACGATCTCGCCATCGACGGCGACCTTCTCGCCGGGGCGCGCCAGGACGATGTCACCCACGCGGACCTCTTCGACCGGAATTTCAACGGTCGCGCCGTGGCGCTCTACCCTGGCGGTTTTCGCCTGTTGCTGAACGAGGCGGCTGATCGCCTCGCCGGTGCGGCCCTTGGCGATGGCCTCGAGCCAGCGACCCACCAGAATTAGCGTGACGATGACCGCAGCAGCCTCGAAGTAGACGTAGCGGGTTTCAGCCGGCACCAGCTGGGGCGCGAAGGTAACCACGGTCGAATAGAGCCAGGCGGCTCCGGAGCCGAGAGCGACCAGTGAATTCATCTCCGGCGCACCGAGGAAGAGGGCCGGGAAGCCAATTTTGAAGAACCTGAGGCCGGGCACGAAAAGGACGAAGGTGGCGAGCACAAAATAGGTCACCCACAGCACGTCCATGCCCACAG
>CAMLKN010000011.1 GCA_946480655.1 uncultured Devosia sp.
TTGGTGTCGGTCTTGGTGATCAGGCACGCGCTGACGGCGTCCTGCGCCATGGCGGCGGGGGTCATGGCGGCAAGGCACAGTGCTGTGCCGATAAGCAGCTTCTTCACGATTTTCTCTCCCTGGCGGGCCCGGCGCGAGGAGGCTCCTCCCCTGTCGCTGCCGTCCGGCCTGCTTGTCTTGACCGCTTCATGGTGGCGAGGTTTGGCGGGGCCGTCAATATATAAATCTATTTTATTTATTTATTCGTTCGGACCCCCTATCGCTTCCCAAAACCTGTCTCTATGGTGCCCGCCATGGGAGAGCAGATCATCAGAACCGTCAGCCGCGGCGTGAACCAGAGTGGGGTTCGCGACCACAATGAGCGTTTGCTCCTGACGCTTCTGCAACGCCACGGCGCCATGGCCGGCAGCGACCTGGCGCGCCTGGCAAACCTCTCCCCGCAAACGGTTTCCATCATCCTTAGGGAGATGGAGAGCGAGGGGCTCCTGGCGCGCGGCGCGCCGGTCAAGGGCAAGGTTGGCAAGCCCTCGATCCCCATGAGCCTGGCCGAAGGCGGGGTGCTGTCCTTTGGTTGCAAGATCGGGCGGCGCAGTGCCGTGCTGCTGCTCGCCGACTTCCGCGGGACAGTGCGGCACCAGCTGCAAATGACCTACCAATACCCCCTGCCCGAGCCGATCTTCGCCTTCCTCAAGGCCGGCCTCGAGGAGATTCTCGCCCGTTGCACGCCAGCCGAGCGCGAGCGCATCTGCGGGATTGGCGTGGGCACGCCGTTCGAGCTCTGGAAATGGAGCGAGCTGGTCGGCGCGCCGGCGGACCAGTTCGCGTCCTGGCGCGATGTCGACATCGTGGCCGAGGTGGGCAAATTCACCGCCCTGCCCGTCTCGGTGGTCAACGATGCCACGGCGGGTTGCCAGGCCGAGCACATCTATGGCCGCGGCAAGGAGTTCCGCGACTACGCCTATTTCTTCATCGGCGCCTTTGTGGGCGGCGGCATCGTCCTCAATCACTCGGTCTATCAGGGCCACCAGGGCAATGCCGGGGCGCTGGGGTCGCTGCGCAGCTTCGGGCCGCAGGGCGAAAGCCAGCAATTGATCGATACGGCGTCAATCCATTTGCTGGAGGCACGCCTCGCCGAAAACGGCCACGACCCGGCCGAGCTTTGGGAACAGCCGCAGGACTGGGCCCGGTTCGCCAAATTCGTGGAGCCGTGGATCGGCCGTACGGCGCAGGAACTGGCGCGCGCCAGTCTTTCTGTCTGTGCCGTCATCGATTTCGAGGCCATCCTGATCGATGGCGCCTTCCCCGAAGCGGTCAAGGTCGAACTGGTCGAGCGCACCAGGCGCTATCTCGTCAACCAGGACATGCGGGGGCTCATCGCACCGCGGGTTGAGGCGGGCACCGTCGGCTTCAACGCACGCGCCATTGGCGCGGCGACGACGCCGCTGTTCGAGCGCTATTTCATGAACAGCAGCCTGCTGCTGCAGGGCTGAGACCGGGCGGATCGTTTGTCGTCATGAGGGCGCGTGGCGCCCCTCCCCCCGCAGGAGAGGGGCGTATCGCTCGGGCCCGGCGACCAAACCCAGCTAGCGCAGGCGGCGTCCGGCCTCGTCGAAGATCAAGAGCGTTGCCGGGTCGAACTTCGCGGCATAGCGATCGCCGGCTGCCAGCGTGCGATTGTTGTCGGTGGCGATGGTGATAAGCTCGGTGCCCATGTCGCGGGCATAGGCATAGGTTTCCCCGCCCAGATGCTCGATGATCTCCACCGTCACATCCAGCGACGCGCTGCCCTGGGCGTGGAAATGCTCGGGGCGGATACCCACGGTGACCGCGGCGCCATTGGCCAGCGCCACCGGCGAGGGAATAATCTGCCCCGGGAAGTCGGCAAGACGGATACCGCCGGCCTCGGCCGTCCCCTTCAAGAAATTCATCTTGGGCGAACCGATGAAGCCGGCAACGAAGATGTTGTCCGGATTGTCGTAAAGTTCGAGAGGCGTGCCCACCTGCTCGATGCGCCCGTCGCGCAGCACCACGATCTTGTCGGCCAGGGTCATGGCCTCGACCTGGTCGTGGGTCACGTAGATGATGGTGGTGTTGAGCTCCTTGTGGAGCCGCGCCAGTTCGATGCGCATATGCACGCGCAATTCCGCGTCGAGGTTGGACAGCGGTTCGTCGAACAGGAACACGTCAGGATGCCGCACGATGGCGCGGCCAATGGCGACGCGCTGGCGCTGGCCGCCCGAGAGCTGGCCGGGGCGACGCTCCAGCAGCGGCCCCAGTTCGAGGATGCGCGCCGCCTCGGCCACCCGCGCCTCGATCTCGGCCTTGGGATGACCGGCGAATTTGAGCGCAAAGCCCATATTCTCGCGCACGGTCATATGCGGATAGAGCGCATAGGTCTGGAACACCATGGCGATGCCGCGCTTGGACGGGTCGACATCGTTCATGCGCGTATTGCCGATGGTGAGATCGCCGCCGGAAATCTGCTCGAGCCCGGCAATCATGCGCAGCAGTGTGGACTTGCCGCAGCCCGAGGGGCCGACAAAGACCACGAATTCCTTGTCGGCAATGTCGAGATCGACACCCTTGATGACCTCGACCGAGCCGAAGGACTTCTTCACATTGGTCAGCTTCAAACCGGACATGGGGCAGTTCCTCAGCTAGCGGTGAGCGTTGCGATGGCTTGGCCAAGCCGGTCGCTGGTGACGGTGACAGTGATGGGGCCCTTGCCCGTCGAACGGAGCCAGAAGCCGGTGGAGCCGGCGCGCAGCGGCACGAGACCCGGGCCGAGGCGCGCGGCGGCGCCCGAAACTTCGATGGACACAGGCTCGGGGAAGAAGGGCAGCTTCCGGCCCGATTGATCGAGCGCCCGCACCATGACGCGGACGGTATCGCCCTCGGCATGGAGCTCGGTCGTGTCGGGCACGACTTCGAGGGTATGGGCAATCGGATCAGCGATGAAGTTGACAGTGCTGACCGCCTTGCCATCGATAAAGCCGGTGACGGTGGCGTCTTCCCAGCTCATGCCCCAGAGCCCCAGTTCCTCGTCGGTCAGGTGTTCGCGCTTGATGACGACCGGAGCGTGCGGCAGATGCGGGAACTTCTCGCGATCCGGCTTGAAGCGCTTGGGCTTGTTCTTGCCATAGGTCAGCTCGACCTCGTCGCAATTGGTAAGCACGATCAGCGGCAGCACGCCGCCGATATTGCGCTCGCCACGGGCCCAGAAGGTCACCGGCTTGAGGATGACTTCGTCACTCGGGTCGCACTGGCTGATATAGGCATAGGCGGCGAATTTGGGTTCGCGGAACATGTCCATGACGCCATGGTGGCAAATGCGGTCGCCCGAGCCGAAGTCCTTGTGGGTGTTGTAGTCGAAGGCGCACCAGCCGATGCAGCCGGCAATCTGCGGATCGCCATAGGCGGCGTTCATGACTTCGAGATGCCGCAGCACATGCTCGGCCTGGCGCTGTTCCTGGTCCCAGCTCTTGGTCGGGTACATGTGCCCGCCATATTCGGTGATCATGTAGGGCACGACGCGGTCGAGCCCGGTCACTTCCTGCTGCGGGCGCAGCGGCGTGCGGGGCCGATTGCCGCCCCATTCCTCGTTGCCGAGGATGAAGTCGTTCATGGTGTAGACGTCTTCGAGCAGCTCGCTGTCGGTGATGTAGCGCACGCCGCCGGTGGAGCGGGTCGTGTCCAGCTCGCGGGCGAGCTTGTTGGTGCGCACATAGAAATCGTGATTGTCCTGGCTCTCGTTGATGCGCACGCCCCAGATGACGATGGAGGGGTGGTTCCAGTCGCGGGTGATCATGCGGCGGACGTTTTCGACGCTCTCGTCCTGCCAGCCTGCGCCACCGATATGCTGCCAGCCGGGGATTTCCTCGAAAACCAGCAGGCCCAGTTCGTCGCAGCGGTCGAGGAAATAGTGGCTCTGCGGATAGTGCGAGGTGCGCACCATGTTGAGCTTGAGCTCGCGCTTGAGGATTTCCGCGTCACGCTCCTGCGCCGACTTGCCCAGCGCATAGCCGACATAGGGAAAGGACTGGTGGCGGTTGAGGCCACGGAGTTTGAGCGCCTTGCCGTTGAGCTTGAAACCTTCCGGGGTGAATTCGGCGGTGCGGAAGCCGAAGCGGAAGCTTGCCTCGTCCTTTCCGGCCGGGGTCTCGATCGTCACGGCGAGCGTGTAGAGCGCGGGATTGTCGATATCCCAAAGGGCGATGCCGGTGAGGCCATCGAAGCCCACGGATACTGACGCGCCCGTTACCGGCGTTTCGGCCGTGGCGATGGTCTTGCCCGCGCCATCGACGAGCACGGCCTTGAGCGTGCCCGAAAGCGGCAGGCTCTGCGGATTGCTGAGATCGATGCGAGCACGAACAGACTTCTTCTCCGCCAGCGCGTCCGGCGTTTCCACCTTGGCATTGCCGACAAAGACCGGCGCCGTCACCCGGAGCCAGGCTTCACGATAGATGCCCGCATAGGTGAGGTAGTCGATCTGGCCGCCAAAGGGCGGTATTTCCGGGTTCTCGCTGCCGTCGATGGTGACGGTGAGGACGTTTTCGCCGTCCTTCAGCCTGCCGGTCAGCCGGGCCTCGAAGGGCGTGTAGCCGTCCTTGTGGGCGACGATCTCCTGGCCGTTGAGCCTCACCTTGGCATTGGCCATGGCGCCATCAAAGACCACCGAGACGTCCTTGCCCTGCCAGGCGGGGTCGGCGGCAAAGCGCTTCTCATAGGTGAAGACGCGCTGATAGGCCTTCTCGTCGAAATAGGTGAAGGGCAGCTCCACCGCCGTATGCGGCAAGCGAACGCTGTCCTTGCCTTCGAACAGCCAGCCGGAATTGAAATCAGTGAGGGAACGCATGGAATACTCTATTTGACGGCACCCAGCATGCCTTCGACGAAGCGACGCTGGAGCAGGAAGAAAATGATCAGGGTGGGAAGGGTGGCGAAGATGGCACCAACCATGACCACGCCATAGTCGGGCGTATAGGCCGAGGTGAGACCGGCGACCACCAGGGTCAGGGTCTTCATCTCGTTGGTCTGGAGCACGATCAGAGGCCAGAGATAATTGTTCCAGTTGGCCATGAAGACGATGATCGTCGCCGCCGCATAGGTCGAGCGCATCACCGGCATGTAGACGTAGAGGAAGATCTGCCACTCTTTAAGCCCGTCGATGCGGGCGGCATCGCGCAGCTCGTGCGGGAACGCCTTGGTAGCCTGACGAAAATAGAAGACGATGAAGATCGACGCCACGCCGGGCAGGATGATCGCCTGGAAGGTGTTAATCATCTTGAGGTTCGCCATCATGATGAAGAGCGGCACCATCAGGGCTGCAAAGGGAATGGACAGCATCAGCAGGAGACTGCCGAAAATCCTTTCGCGCACACGGCTGCGGAACATCTCGAAGCCATAGCCTGCCAGCGACGAGATCAGCAGCGTCAGCGCCGTGCCGACGCCGGCAATGAAAAACGAGTTGAACAGAATGCGCGGCATGTCGACCGAGGTGAAGAAGGTCACCATATTGGTCCAAAGCGCGCTGCCCGGCGTGGCCTTGCCCTTGATGACATCGGCCGAGGTATTGGTGGCGCCGATGGCCATCCAGAGGAAGGGAAAGACCGACAGGAAGGCGGCAAAGATTAGCAGCAGATAGGTGGCGGCGCGGCCGACAAGGGCTAGGGGGTTGCTCATGTGCGGCGCTCCCGGGCAGCCAGGAACTGTATGAAGGTCAGGATGCCCACGAGCACAACGATCACGTAGGAGACGGTCGAGGCGTAGCCGAAGCTGGGCATGAAGCGGAAGCTCAGATTGTAGATGTAGAGCGAGAGGGTCAGCGTCGAATCCGAAGGGGCGCCGCCGTTGGTAATAAGATTTGGCTCATCGAAAAGCTGGAGCGTGCCAATGGTGGAGATGACGGTGGTGAACAGGATCACCGGGCGCAGCATGGGCACGGTGATGTACCAGAAGCGTGCCCATGCGGGGACACCGTCGATCTTGGCCGCCTCATAGATGGAGCGGTCGATGTTCTGCATGGCGGCGAGATAGAAGATCATGTTGTAGCCGGTCCAACGCCATGTGATGGACCCGATAATCACGACCTTGGCCCAGAAGGGGTCGGCGAGCCAGGGGATGGGACTGTCAATGAGCTGAATGGCCATTAACATCTGGTTGATGATCCCGTCCTGGGCAAACATGGACTTGAAGACCACAGAATAGGCCACGAGCGACGTCACGCAGGGCAAGAAGATGGCGGTGCGGAACCACGACCTGCCCCAGAGCTTGCTATCATTGAGCGCATTGGCGAAGAGCAAGGCCAGGACCAACATGATCGGCACCTGGATGGCCAGGAAGGTTAGCGTGTTGGTCAGTGCCCGTATGAAGACCGGGTCCTGGGTGAGCCTCAGAATATTGGTGATGCCGCCGAAGCTGAAGTTCATCCCCCGGCCGACCTGGAAGCTCATCCAGAGCGACCACAGGATTGGATAGATCATAAAGACGCCCAGAAGAACGAGCGCTGGCATTACGAAAAGCCAGCCATTCACCTGTTCGGAGCGTGCATATCCCGACTGCGCCACGCCAACCCCCACTGCCGGAGCCAAAAATCACCGATGACCCCCGCGCAAGCGCGGAGGCCTCGGGGAGGCCGGAGACGGCGAGCCGTCTCCGGTTTGCCGATGTTACTGAACCTGCTGGCTCACCTGGGCTTCGATGGCCGCGGCGATCTCATCGATATTGCCACCGCTGGTCAGGGCCGGAATCTGCGCCACGACAGCCGCGTCGGCTTCGTTGGTGAAGATGCCGTAGTTGACCGCCGGGATCTGACCAAGCCAGTCGGAGAAGTTCTGCCACACTGGAGCGCCGCCGAAGAAGTCGTCGCTGGCCGAATAGGCTTCGCCTTCGCGAGCGGCGAGCAGCGAGCCGAGGGCACCCTGATTCACCAGGATCTCCTGGTAGAAGTCGGCATCCTGACCCCAGACGGAGTTGAGGAAGTCGACGGCGGCTTCCTTTTCCGGCGCCGAGGACATCACATACCAGCTCGAACCGCCGAGGTTGGAAGCGTTGGTCGCCCCTTCCACGCCGTCGAGTGCAGGGATCGGAGCAATGCCCCACTGGCCGGACTGGTCAGCATTGGCTTTGATTGTGCCCACCATCCACACACCGGTGATGGTGCCAAGCGTGTCACCCGAAGTGAAGGAGCCGGTATATTCGGTCCAGCCGGCGACCGGCTTGGTGATGCCGGAGGCAACCAGATCCTGGTATGTCTTGAGCGCGGCCTTGAACACGTCGTTGTTGGCGATGTTCACGCTACCATCTTCATTGAAGTACCACGAACCGGCCGACTGCATCATGATGCGGAAAATGCCAGCATCGTTCGGATCGATCGGGAAAAGTATCTGCCCTGTCTTTTCCTTGATGTCGGTACCGATTTCAATCAGCCGACTCCAGGTGATACCTTCGAGATCGGCGGCAGAGTAGCCCGCCTCTTCGAGAATGTCGGAGCGATAGAAGAAGCCGGTGACGCCGGAGTCGAAGGGCAGCGAGTAGCCCATGCCATTGAGCGAGGCGAGTTCGACCTTGTAGGGCGCAAAGCCAGAGAGGTCGATCTTGTCCGAAAGCGGCTCGAAGGCGCCGGGGAACGACTGCAGGTACTTCTGGGCGCCGTAGTCCTCGATCAACACGATGTCGGGCAGGCCGTCGGTGGTGCCCGAAGCCAGTTGCGCCTGCAACTTGGTCTCGAGGTCGGCTTTGGCGAAGTCGACGATATTGACAGTCACGTCGGGATGTTCGGCGGCATACTTTTCGGCCGCGAGCTTCATGGTGGCACCATTGAAGTTCGGGTCCCAGCACCAGACGGTGATTTCAGCAGCCGAAGCAGCCGTCACGCTGAACATGGACACACCGGCCAGGACGATAGCGAGCGAGCGCTTCAGGCCCGCGGAGAAGCTGGTCATTGATAATCCTCCCAAATGGGTGTTTCCTCCACACCCTGAGAGCACACTAATATGACTTTTAGTCCGCGCGCAAGAATTTCAGTAAATTTTTACCGCGGATAATTCTTGGCGCCTATTTGGCGTCGCCCGCACGCGTGCTGGCGCGCCAGACAATGCGTGAAGCCAGCGTAATTTGCTTGGCCAGTTCACGGCCGCCGACCCGTTCGAGCAGCAGTTCGACCGCCGCTTCGCCGATTTCCTCGGCCGGCAGGTGCACCGTGGTCAGCGGTGGATTGAGAAACTGCGCCACGGAAATATCGTTGAAGCTCGCCACCCCGATATCGTCCGGAATCGAAAGCCCCGCTTCGTGCAGGGCGCGATAGACGCCGATCGCCATGGAATCGTTGAAGGTGATGATGGCATCAAGCGTTCGCCGGTCGCTCAGCAGGTCGCGGGTCAGGCGATAGCCGCCCTCTTCCGTATTATCGCCGCTGCGGAACAGGCGATCGTCAAACCACCCCGCCGCCGTCATCCATTGCACAAAGGCCTGGGCGCGCCGGTCGCCCCAGCCGATATAGGCAATGCGCCTATAGCCACGCTGGGCCAGGGCACCCAGGAGCTTTTCCATGGCCGAGCGCAGGTCCGCGGCAACGGAATCGATCTGGTCGTCGCCGGGAACATAGTCGGCGAAGACGATCTGCCTGGAATTTTTCTGCAGCCAGTCGATCTCGTCCTCGTCATGCCGGCCGATGACGATCGTGCCCGAAGCCTCCTGCAGCAGCTTGGCGTCTGGCCGCGCGTCGGTGTGGTAAACTTTTACCGTTTCGATCTTGAGCGCCGCGCAGCGCCGCTCGATCCCAAGGCGGAGGGCCACGTAATAGGGGTCGACCAGTTCGCGTTCGGGTGCCAGGAAATGCACCAGCGCGACCTTGTTCAAGCCCTGCTGGTTAGCGCGGTTGCGGTTGCGAGGCGTGGCGTAGTTCAGCGCCTCGGCTGTCTCGATGATCGCCTGGCGCTTGCGATTGGAGATCGAAAGCGTTGAATCGTAGTTGAGCACGCGCGACACCGTGGCGCTCGAAACACCCACTGCTGCGGCAATTTCCTTGATCGTAACCATGGCCGGCACGCTACTGCCCGGCGCCGGGCGGGGTCAATCGATTTGCGTCAGCCGCCCAGACCACCCTCCAGGCGGTCGCGCCAGTCGATGGAGCCGGGGCGCCCGAGGAAGAAGCCCTGAGCCTCGGTGCAGCCTTCCTTGCGCAGCACATCCAGCTGGGCGCGCGTTTCCACGCCCTCGGCCAGCACCGGCACGGAAAGACTGCGGCCCAGCGCCAGGATCGCGCGGACAATGGCCTTGGACTGTTCGTTGTTCTCCACCTCGTTCATGAAGGAGCGATCAAGCTTGATCTTGTCGAAGGGGAAGCTGCGCAGCGTATCGAGAGAGGAATAGCCGGTGCCGAAATCGTCGATGGCGATGGACACGCCCATGGCCTTGATCTGCCTCAGGATATGCAGCGCCCGCTGCTTGTCGCCGATGATGGCGGTTTCGGTGACTTCCAGTTCCAGCCGATGCGGCGCGAGGCCCGACATGAAAAGGGTCGAACGCACCGTATCGATGAGATCGACCTGGGCCAGTTGCAGGCCCGAGACATTGACCGCGATCTTGTAGGGTTCGGGCCATGATGCCGCTTCCAGGCACGCCATTTTCAGCACCCAGACGCCGATGGCATTGATGGCGCCGCATTCCTCGGCCACGGGGATGAATTCGGATGGCGACACCTCGCCATGGCCCGGCCGGTTCCAGCGCAGCAGCACCTCGTAGCCGGTAATGTCGCCGGTCGAGACAGACCGCTGCACCTGATAGGCAAGATAGAAGCCGTTCTGGTCGAGCGCCGCCCAGAGGTCGCGCGCCATGTCGCGGCGGGCGCGCGCCTGCTCGTCCATGTCGCGCTCATAGTAGCAGATGCGGCGGTCGAACTCGGCCTTGGCGCGATACATGGCGAGGTCAGCATTGCTCATCAGCTTGGAGAGGTCCCGACCGTCATCGGGCCACACGGCGACGCCGATGCTGCCGCCCGGCGAGATGGCGAGATCGTCGCTGTCGATGCGCCGCGTCAGGGCATCCTCGATCCGGACGAGGAAGTCGCGCAGCGCGTCCATCCCCGAAAAGACCTTGATGGCGGCGAATTCGTCGCCGCCCAGCCGGGCGATGACTTCGCCCTCGCGCACCAGGGCATTGAAGCGTCCGGCCAGGGTCTTGAGCACCAGGTCGCCTGCGGCATGGCCATGGCTGTCGTTGATTTCCTTGAAGTGGTCGAGGTCCACGGCAATGATGGCAATCTTGCCGCGCGTCTCGGCCGCCTTTTCCAGTGACTGTTCGAAGGCCTCCTTGAAGCGCGCGCGATTGGGCAGACCTGTCAGCCCGTCATGCCGGGCCAGGTGGGCAATGGCGCGCTGCGAGCGGTGGCGCTCGGTAATATCGTCGATCGTGGTCACCCAGGAGCCATCGCCGATCGGGCTATGGCTGACCTGGAGCACCCGGTCTTCGGCAAAAGGAATGACGATCTCCCCGCCCTTCTCGATCAGCGGCCGGTGCGCGGTGATGGCCGTGGCCATGCGGTCGTCGACATCCTCGGGAGACACACCCGAGCCCATGATGGACAGGCGGCAGGTCTGCTCGAAGCTCGCGCCCTGGAGGTCCAGTTGCGGATCGATACCCAGAAGGGCCGGGAAGCGCTGGTTGTAGAGCTGCAGATTGCCATCGGCGCCATAGAGCCCCAGGCCCTGGGCCATATGGGTCATGGCCAGTTCGAGCTTCTGGGTGACCGCGGTGATCGCGTTGGCATCGCGCAGTTCCCGCTCCCGCTCGCGTTCGGTACGGCGACGGTCGGCTTCGTCCAGCATGGTACTGCCCAGCGCCAGGGCCAGCAGCAGCACGGAGATGAAGGTCAGCGCGATCGAAAGCCAGAAGCCGTTGAGCTCACCATTGGCGACCAGCGGGAAGCAAAGCGAAAAATCGGCCGCTGCCATCGCCGTGAAATGCATGGCGCAGATGGCGAGCGTCAGGAGGAGCGCTCCGGCAATCACGCGCCGGATTGTCCCTTCGAGGCCCACCGCCAGGGCCATGCCGCCAAAAGCGATGCCCGCGAGGATCGAGGTTGAGACGAGGGCCGGGCTCCAGCCAAGGCGCCCGCCCATGATCAGCGCCGCGATGCCGGTATAGTGCATGGACGAAATGGCGACGCCCACCACCGCGCCGCCGAGCAAGCGATCCATGAAGCCGTTGCCGCGGCTGGCCATGGCGATGCCGGCACCGCAGACGACAATGGCGATCAGCAGGGACAGGGCGGTCAGCCAGATATCGTAGCTGAGCGTGAAGCCCGGGCGGAAAGCCAGCACCGCCACGAAATGGGTGGCCCAGATACCGAAGCCCACGGCCATGGCTGCCACGGCCGTCCAGACATTGCGCATACGGCCACTGGCCCGCCGCGCATGCCGGGTCAGTCCAATGCAGGCATAGGAGGATACCAGGCAGATGGTCGCCGCCAGGACGATCAGTCCGGGCTCATGGGCCGTGAACAAAAACTGGATGATCGGCAAGGAAAGCGCCTATGGACACATACATATGCCGCCAGTGGTGCGGTCAAAAGCCTTACGGAACCGTCACTTCTGCTGCACGAACAGCAAAATGTGATCGACTTCCGGGCGCCAACCGTATTCGACTGCGCATTCCACCTTCTGCCGGGACGCTCCAATGACCACCAGTCTCTATCCGCCCGACTTCTATGCCGACCGGCGCCAGCACACCCTCTATGCGGCGCGGCGCATCCTGCGGGCCCTGCCGCGCAGCATGACCCTTTCGCGGCTCGCCGATATCGGCTGCGGCACCGGCACCTTCCTGGCCGCCGGACTCGAAATGGGCGTGCGCCAGGCCTTCGGCATCGAGGGGGATTGGGTGACGCCCTCCATGCTGGACGACGCGCGCATCGCATTTGAGCCACGCGATCTGGAACAGGCTTTCGAGGGGCCGCAGGTCGATCTCGTCCTGTCACTGGAAGTGGCCGAACACCTGTCCCCCGAGCGCGCGGAAGGGTTTGTGCGCGACCTCGTCGCCATGGCGCCGGCCGTGCTGTTCAGCGCTGCCATACCAGGCCAGGGCGGCGTCGGCCATGTCAACGAACAGTGGCAGAGCTATTGGGCGACCTTGTTTGCCGGGCAAGGCTATCGGGCCTATGACGCGGTGCGCCCGCGCATCTGGACCGACGAGTCCGTGCCGGCCTGGTACCGGCAGAACGCCATCCTCTATCTCCGTCCCGATATCGGTGAGACGTTGGATCTTGTGCCCACCGAGCCGGTCCTGCTCGACAAGGTGCATCCCGCCTTCTGGGCCCGCGCCAATCGCGAGCTCAGATACGCCAATGCCCTGCCCGAATCCGAAGTCTTGCGACAGCAGGCGCAACAGCAGCAATAGCTACCGCGCCGCCCAGAGCAGGCCGCGTTTCAGGATCGTGCGCACCTGCGGGATTTCCAGTTCGTCTGCCGTATGCCCGAGCGAGGAATAGAAGACACGGCCCTTGTCATGCATGGTGGTGAAGACCACCGGCATGACCACGCCCTTGCGCCAGGGATGGTGCTCCCCCGAAAAGGTCGTCGTCGCCAGCACCTCAACCGCCGGATCGTAGTTGAGATAGTACTGTTCGGACGTGTGCTCGAAGCTCTCGATCCCCGCCATGATCGGATGATCGGGACGGGTGACATCGACCCTGTAGGTCATGATGTTTCCCGGATGCTGGACCCAATAGACACTGGCCGCATAGCGGAAGGGCACGCTCGACCGGAACGTCGTCGCCAGGCCCATGTGGTAGCCGGCAAGGCCCGTCCCGGCACGAATGGCGGCAATGAGGTTGGCCATCTTTTCGGGCGCCAGCGTCCCGTCGGTGATGACGGGTACGACGAGGTCGTTGCTGCCCACATCCTCGGCGCCCAGCGCGTCGTAGTCGGGGGTGACGGTGACTGAAAAGCCCACTTCCTCGAGCAGGGTGCGCACCACATGCGCGCCGCGCTCGGGCGTATGCAGCTCCATGCCGCCCCAGACGACGAGGGCTTTTTTATTGGTCATGCGGCTCTCTCCAGTCCGGCAAAGGCCCCCTCACCCGCCGCTTCGCGGCGACCTCTCCCCCAAAGGGAGAGGTGTGGGCCGGTGGATGTCGCGCAGCGACACCTCTCCCTGGGGGGAGAGGTCGGCCGCAGGCCGGGTGAGGGGGCCTTGTTGCCTGTTCCCAAGCTCGTCACAACCCCAACCCCACCGCTTCCGTCCGATGCACGCCCTTGGGCAAGAAGACAAACGCATCCTCCTCGCCCAAAAGCTTGGCCGCCAGATGCACGACCGAGAGCCACATCTCGGTCCCCTGCAGACCCGGCGCCTGTCCGTCGGCAAAGGCAAAGCCCTCGCCATCAACCCAGCGCTCGCCGGCGCGGGCAATCACGCTCCGGGCAATTGCCTCGGCCTCAGGGCGGCGATGATCGGTCTGACCGAGACACAGCAACAGAGGATGGATGGTGTCGAGCAGGTTGCAGGCCGTGTAGGTCGGCCCCGAAAAGCCGCCATAGTTGCGATGGTTGAGCAGGACGCTGTCGATGGCCGCTTCGGGCCGCGGTACGGCAATGCCGAACTGGGCATAGGTGCCGCGCGTCAGCCGGTAGAAGCCGTTGACCGGCTGCAGCAGGCCCTCCTCGGCCGTGGGCGAACCCCAAAGCCCTGAAGCGCGATCCTGCTTGAGCGCCAGCCAGCCGAACAGCGTTTCCCGTGAGGTCCCGGTGGAGAAATAGCGGGCGTTGAAATAGAGCGCCGTGCCGATCGTATCGACATCGGCCCCCGCCCCCCAGGCCCGCTCGCGCCAGGTCAGGCTTTCGAGCCATTGGCAAAGTTCGGGTGCTGGCAGCTCCACCGCCGCGATCGGGTGAAGCGGGTGGGCACCCAGCACTTCGAGCGCATAGCCGACGGCCAGAACATTGTAGAGCGCCAGGCCATCGCGGCGCAGCGGCACGCCGGGCTTGGGGGGTTGATAGGGATCGGGGAAGAGGCCCGTCTCTGGGTCCTGTACGGCCTGCAGGCGCGCGATGGCCGCTGAAACGTCCAGGCCATCGGGCAGAGCACTGAAGCCGGCGGCAATCTCGATGGCGTCGCAGAGATGGCGGATACTCATCCGCGCCGCGCCATGGTTCTCGCGCGAGAGATAATCGCCGTCCGACATATTGCGCCGGAGAATGTCCTGAAACTGCGCCCTGGCCTTCTCGCCCAGCGCCTGCAATTGCGCCCGCGTCTCGTCGCGACGCGACCGGCCGCGATAGCGCAGCACCTTGGCCGGCACCCCCCCGACAATGGCCATGGGCGGCACGTCCTTGCTCACCACGGCGCCCGCCGCAATCACCGCGCCGCGCCCGATCTTGACCCCATCGACCACGACGGCATTGGCGCCAATCCAGACATCGTCCTCGATGGTGATGCCCAGCGTCTCGTGCTTCTGTTTGTAGATCGGCGTGTCGGGATCGTCATAGCCATGGTTGAACCCGACCAGCGACACGTGGCTGGCAATGCGCACCCCATCGCCGCAGCTGACCTTGCCCGAAATCATCGCATAGGGATTGACCGTGCAATGGGCTCCGAACGTGACGTCGCCGCGCACGAGCGCATGCCCCGCAATCCAGCTCTCCGCGCCCAGCACCAGCCTGGTCGTGAAGATCGCCGCTTCGGCTGCGACATAGGCAGTCGGGTGGAAACTGGCCCCGGCGCGCGTGACAAGTTCGGCCTGTCGAGCGCGGTGCTCGGGGCTGTCGATATCCTCGGGCTTCCGATCCCAGGTGAGGAATTGAAGCCTTGAGCTATGCCAGGCGTCCCCCTCACCCGTCTCGGCCTGCGGCCGATCCACCCTCTCCCCGATGGGGAGAGGAATAGAGGGGATCGCCGGTCCATTCTTCTCCCCATCGGGGAGAAGGTGGCGCGTAGCGCCGGATGAGGGGGACTCCTTGGTCACGCTCATGTCCTTGTTCACGCCAACCGCTCCAGCAATGCCGGTTCAATCTCATAGAGCATGGGTTCGCCGCGCACGAAGCGCTCCACTTCCTCCACGACCATAAGGCCAAGCCGCGCCCGCTCGGTGCCGATGGCCCCCGCCACATGCGGGGTGAGGAACACATTGGGCAGGGTGAAGAGCGGCGACGTGGCAGGCGGAATTTCAGGGTCGGTCACATCGATCACGGCATGAATGCGCCCCGTCTGCAACTCGGCGACCAGCGCCGCTTCATCGACCAGCGCCCCGCGCGCGGTATTGATGAAGGTGGCGCCGTCCTGCATGAGTTTGAGCTGCCGGGCGCCGATCATATGCCGCGTACTGGGCAAAGACGGCGCGTGGACCGATACCACATCCGCGCGGGCCATCAGCACGTCCAGATCCACCAGTTCCGCCTGCCGGGCAATCGGGTCGTCGGCCGCAACGAAAGGATCGTAGAGCAGGACGTCGAGGTCGAAGCCGCCCAGCATGGCCGCGACCTTGCGGCCAATGCGCGAGGCGCCCACCAGGCCGACCGTGCGGCGGAAATTGCCGATCGGCGTATCCATGAGCTCATAGCTCGACCCGCGGCTGGGATCGGCGCGATAGAGGTCACGAAGCTCGAACATGCGCTTGTTGGCGAACAGGATCGCCGCCAGCGTGAACTCGGCCACCGGCACGGCATTGGCCTCGGCCGCGTGGGTCACACGGACACCATTGGCATAGGCGAGCGGATCGACGGTGAATTTCACCGTCCCCGCCGCATGGGCGATGAGCTTGAGGCCGGGTGCTGCACGCAACACGTCCGGCGTCAGCATGGGGCAGCCCCAGCCGGTCACGAGCACTTCGGTCTGCGCCAGGACCGCCCGCGCTTCAGGTGTCGAAAAGCTGGTCAGCGGATCGGCGGACACGACCTCACAGACGGCGTCCAGCCGTTGCAGCGCCACGTCATCGAAGACGTGCCTGGTCTTGTGCGGGTCGAAGGCGAAACTCAGTCTTGGCCGCATCAGAAGCGCTCCGGCACGAGAATGGCGCTGACATCAATTCCCTCGCGGGCAAAGAGGCCTTCGAGGGCCGCGAGGTCCGGCGCCTGTGGCGGGCTGGCCAGCGCCGCGTCGCCCGCCGCGCCCGCAGGTAGAGCCATGGCCGCGGTCACCAGCACTGTCGTGCCGGCCGGAATGTCGCCCCGCAATTGCGGCACGATCGTCTTGGAGGCGATGAGGTTGGTATTGGGCAGCGCCCTATGGGCACGGCCCTCACGCTGCCCGCCCAAATCGAGGATGGCGCTGAGATCGGTTTTCGACCGCGCCACCGCCCTGCCCTTTTCGTCGATATAGGTATCGGCATTGAGATCGGCGCGTTCGATGGCAAAGCCGCCTTCGGTGCCATGCAGGGCGCGCGGCGTCGTGATCCGGTGCACCCGGATGTGCCAGGGATTGGCCGGCAGCAGCCAGGTCTCCACGGTCACATCGGCCCAAGGCTTCCACACCGCATGGAGCGCCGTGCCCGCAATCTGTGCCTTTTCGTTGGTTTCGCGCACGCGATAGTGGCGGCCATCGTCACTCAGCGCCAGCGCGCCGTCGAAGGCGCCCTGGTGATAGGCGCGTTCGTCGGCCTCCACCGAGAAGCCATAGCGGCTCGAATAGACAAACTTGGCGTATTTCTCGGTGCCGTGCCGCATCTGCCAGTTCTGCTGGCCGGAGGACAGGGCTACCACATTGCCCTTCGTGTGGAAGGCGACCATGCCCGGATGCTTCATCGGCACGGGCTCGGCATCGAAGCCTGCCGCCTCTTCTTCCGCCGTCCAGAACGGGTGGTCGGCCGGCAGGGCCAGTGGCAGGAAGGCCTTCAGCGCCCAGTAGGGCGAGCCGGCGGAATTGTAGCTCTCGGACATGAAGAGGTTGGGATAGCCATAGCCGATGGACAGCACACCATTGCCATGGGCAATGGGCTTGTCTGCCCACCAGCGGAGATGGCGCAGGAAATGGCCCTTGATCTTGCCCCATGGCATGGCTTCGAGATCGGCAAAGGCCAGCGCACCCCAGAAGCCGCCACAGGCAAAGCGATAGGTCAGCGAGCGCCCGAAGGCGAGCGTGCCGCCATCCTCGTCGAACCAGTGCTGGATGTCCTGGGCAAAGAGTTTTGCCCTCTCCTTGTAGGCGGCCACGCGCTTGTCGTCGCCCCGCGCCAGCCTGGCATAGATCAGGCCATAGAAATGCATGGCGAAGGGTATGTAGTGGTCGATGCGCCGCACATTGCCGTCGCGATACCAGCCGTCGCCCAGATAGAACCCGTCGAGTTCCTCCAGGTACTTTTCAGTCAGCGAACGGTCGAAGCTGACGCCGCATTCCTCAAGGCCAAGGTCGACGAGAATGCGGAAGAACTTCCAGTTATTGTCGGCATAGTCGAACTGGCGCGCATGCTTGAGATAGGCCGCCAGATTGTCCTTGGCCTTTTGCGGCAGCGGCTCCCAGACGAGGTGGGGCAGCATGCGCATGGTAAAGCCGATCGCTGCCAGTTCCACCATGCGCTGGTCGGTGGAATTGACCTGGCCCCAATATTCGGGGTGCTCGGGGTCAGTGCCATTGGCGAGGCCCTGCCGGTAGAGCTCCCAATGTTCGAAGTCGGCCCCACCCGCTGCCAGCGGCGTCAGCCCCCAGAGCGGGCGCGCAAAACCTTCGAGGTCCGCCGCGGCGCGGTCGAAATGCGCCCCAGCCCCATCGAGCCGCACGCGCGCCCCGCCTTCGGAGAAATAGGGCAGCAGCGGATCGAACAGGTTGCGCAGGCCCTTTTCGACATCGGCGCGAGACTGGAGCGGATTGCCAAGGAGCGGATTGGCGGTGGCCGGGTCATAAGTCATCTAAGCAAAAGCCTTTTGCGGCGCCTCATAGGCGCCCTTGAGATCGAGTGTTTCGGCAAAGTGGCAGGCGGCGAGTTGCGCCGTGCCCTGAATGGGGCGCAGCTCCGGCTTTTCGGCGCGACAACGATCGACCGCATATTTGCAGCGGGTGTGGAAAGGGCAGCCTTTGGGCCGGTTGCCGAGATAGGGGATTTCGCCCTTCAACTCCTTATTCCGCCCTTTTCGGCGCGTCGGGTCGGCAATGGGCAGGGCTTCGAGCAGCATCTCCGTGTAGGGATGGCGCGGCCGCTCGAACAGCATTTCGGTGGGCGCGTTTTCCACCACATGCCCCAGATACATGACCACCACCCGGTCGGCGATGTAGTTCACCACCCCAAGGTCATGGCTGATGAAGATGTAGGTGAGCCCGAACTCTTCCTTGAGATCGTCGAGCAGGTTCAGCACCTGGGCCTGGATCGAGACGTCCAGCGCCGAGACCGCCTCGTCGGCAATCACCAGTTTCGGGTTCAGCACCAGCGCCCTGGCAATGCCGATGCGCTGGCGCTGGCCGCCGGAAAAGGCGTGCGGATAGCGTCCCGCCGCGTCGGGCGAAATGCCGACCTTGGCCAGCGTCTCGTAGACCCGCGCTTCGAGCTCCTTGCCCCGCAACAGCTTGTGCACCCTTAGCGGTTCGGCGACGATGTCGAAGACCCGCATATTGGGATTGAGCGAACTCATCGGGTCCTGGAAGATCATGCGGATATCACGGCGATAGGGCTTGATCTCGCGCTTGCCCAGCGTGGTCAGGTCGACATGTCCGCCCTCGTCCGGATGGTAGAAGACGTGACCGGAGGACACCGGCTGCGCCTTGATGATGCAGCGCCCCAGCGTGGTCTTGCCGCAGCCACTTTCCCCGACAATGGCCAGGGTCTCGCCCTTTTCGACCGTCAGGTTGATGTCATTGAGCGCCACCAGTTCGCGCCCCTGACGGAAGAGGCCACCGCCCAGGTGAAAGACTTTGCTGAGGTTTTCGACTGACAGAAGAGCGGTCATGCCAGTACCTCCTCTTTTGCGTGGGTGAGCAGGTGGCAGCGTGCGACATGGCCCGCGCTGACCACGGTCCGTTCCGGCCGCGTGCCGGCGCAGGGCCCGTAGGCATGCGGGCAGCGTGAGGTGAAGGAACAGCCGGCCGGCCGGTCCTTGGGTGACGGCACCGTGCCCTTGATGGGCGTGAGGCGGGTGCGGTCTGCCTTGCGCTGCAGCCGCGGCACCGAATTCATCAGCGCCTGGGTATAGGGATGTTTCGGCGCCCGGAAGACTTCGTAGACATCCCCCTGCTCCACCACGTCACCCAGATACATGACGGCGATGTCGTCAGCGATCTCGGCCACGACGCCCAGGTCGTGGGTGATGAACAGCATGGCCATGCCGAAATCCTCCTGCAATTGCCGCAAGAGGTCCAGGATCTGTGCCTGCGTGGTGACGTCGAGCGCCGTGGTCGGTTCATCGGCGATCAGCAGCTTGGGCGTACAGGCCAGGGCCATGGCGATCATGGCGCGCTGGCGGAGGCCACCCGACAGCTCGAACGGATAGGCATTGGCGCGGTCGCGGGCGCCGGGCACGCCCACCTGGTCGAGCAGCGACACGGTGCGCTCGCGCGCCTGTTTCTTGCTGAGCCGATCGTGCAGCACAATGATTTCGTCGATCTGGTCGCCGATCGTGTGGACCGGCGACAGCGAGCTCATCGGCTCCTGGAAGATCATCGAGATTTCGGCGCCGCGCAGCGCCCGCATGGCGAGGCTGTCGGATTTGAGGCTGGCAATATCGACTGGACCGGAGCCTGGGTCGAAGAGGATTTCTCCGCTCGGGATCTTGGCATTCCTGTCGAGCAGGCGGAGCACGGCGCGGGCGGTGACGGACTTGCCGCAGCCGCTTTCGCCCACCAGCGCCAGCGTCTTGCCCGGCGTCAGGG